>NZ_PNCW01000300.1:0-379 GCF_005886985.1 Pseudoalteromonas sp. S3178
AATAGTACAAGGAAAGTAAGATAATTTAAAAGAGTACACTATGTTGTTAACTGGCGCGTTTCTGATTTCTCCGACAATTATGATGATTGCGGTTGTGTTGGTTGTTCTATGTGAAGCAAAAAGTACTCTGCTAAGGAGCGCAAAATGATTAGAGATACAAGCGGACAAGATCAACAAGTTACAGTAAATAAGCGATCTAATATCAAAATTGGCCTGCTGGGCGCGGCGTTGTTTTTAGGCGTTGCAGTGTCAGCCAATGCCGTAATAAACACTGGTAGCCCACAACTTTCTTTATCTAAAAGCAGTCTTAATATTGCAACGGTGACGTCAGGGAGCTTTGTAAGAGACGTTGCTGCGACCGGATTTATTGTGGCGGCAA
>NZ_PNCW01000301.1:0-249 GCF_005886985.1 Pseudoalteromonas sp. S3178
AGCACACCACTAAGCCTTCTTGCTTTCATATAGGGTGTCCAAAAGCTGACCGTTAATTTTAACGTATGAGCAAGTTCGATAGCATCTTGTTCATCAATGGCAATAATTTCGCTGTCGCGTAAAGCCAAAATGATGTTACGCACCTGATCAAGTAACTCCTGTTGAAAATCAATGTAACCCTGTTTTAAATGACTATCGCGAGCGAGAATATCGCCAAGGTTGTCGTAAAAAAAATGATAACGCCACATC
>NZ_PNCW01000302.1:0-303 GCF_005886985.1 Pseudoalteromonas sp. S3178
TTTCGCCTACGGGCGCCACAAAAAAAGAGACATGATATGAAGCAGTTAATATTAACACTTATAGGTAAGGACCGACCGGGTCTCGTTGAAGAAATCTCTTCCACTATTCTTTCTAACCATGGCAATTGGTTAACCAGTAATTTAAGCCACCTTGCTGGACAATTCGCAGGCATAGTGCAGGTTGAGGTTGCTGAAGAACATTTGCAAGAAATACAAGATGCATTGCATAAATTGCCAGGTTTAGACGTGAGAGTTGAATCAGGCGAAAACTTGCAAGCGCAAGAAGAGCCGGACACATTAAAT
>NZ_PNCW01000303.1:0-374 GCF_005886985.1 Pseudoalteromonas sp. S3178
ATAACCTTCCAGCTGTGCTTTTTTCTCTTTTACATAGTCATCATTGTATGAGACGGCGCAAATTGTAGCGTAAGCTTTTTCAAAGTATTGCCTTGCTGAACCGACCATATTTGCAGTTCGTGCTGAGAGCCCTCGTTTTATCTGGCTTTCGACATTGATTTTAAGCTGAAATCGCTCTAGTCTGCGGTCTTCATTAACGAACAGTTGAGTGTCTACTTTGCCTTTACTATGCTCAGAGCGCAGTAGTTGGCGTAATTTCTTTATGCCTTGAACTAATGCGATAATTTGTTTGTCATTGTCAGGAAGTGCTATCGAGTCTGAATCTGCTGTTTTTTCAGGCTGAGTATTTAAGCGCTCTTGCGACTCGTGTAAAC
>NZ_PNCW01000304.1:0-274 GCF_005886985.1 Pseudoalteromonas sp. S3178
AATGGTGTTACATGGCAGCGGTTGAGCAATTGGGTTGGTGAGTCTTTTGAAGCGCGAGGGGAGCGCCAAAGCTTTGCGGTAGCAAATCAATTGCCATATCAAAGCTATCGTCTTGAGATAACCAAGAACAAAAATAACGATGGCTTACTGCAAATTGGAGAAATTCAATTTGTTGGTCCGGTTTATCCGAGCGTTGACCATACAGATACTGAGACGTTTGCGGTCACGGCAAGCAATAGTATCGGTGAGGGGGAAAACCAAGATAAGGCATTTG
>NZ_PNCW01000305.1:0-245 GCF_005886985.1 Pseudoalteromonas sp. S3178
CACTAACAGATGTTGTAGCCCGGTTTCACATTCATGCTGAAATATGCAAATGTCCGTTGCCACAGGGTAAAGTGCGTGACAGAGCAATTTTGTTGCCTCTTGTCGAGAAAAACGGTGAAGCAGCTTTGCTCTTTTGTAAACGACCTGCTTACTTACACCATCACCCAAGCCAAATTTGCTTTCCTGGTGGTAAAGTAGAGCCGCACGATATGTCTAAAACCGATACAGCTATCCGAGAAACGCGC
>NZ_PNCW01000306.1:0-346 GCF_005886985.1 Pseudoalteromonas sp. S3178
CAACATGCTCTCTGTGCTGCGGATCAGCAGACAAATTCATACCTCGATTACTATTAGCCCATTGCGCAAAACGCGCCAAGCCATCGGGGTTTAAAGAAGGATCTAACAACACTATCGTATTTTTAAGTAACGTCTGTACTGCGTCTCCTTGAGCCGCAGCCAAATAATAGGCCACCAGCAGTGCGGCATTGCTGCCTGAGGGTTCATTACCGTGTACGCTATACCCCATCCACGCCACTGCAGGTGTCTCTGTCTTTACCTCTGAAGACGAAAGTCGTGCTAAATGCTGTGCTCTGATCTGCTCAATGCGCTGTAGTTGATTTGGTGCCGTAATCGTTAAAAGTAG
>NZ_PNCW01000307.1:0-389 GCF_005886985.1 Pseudoalteromonas sp. S3178
TTGGATTATTTATCTATTTAGTATACCGCAGAGGTTTAATGGATAGCAGTAAGCTCAAATTAACCCTACAGAGTATGAGCTTGGCGACATGTTGTTTTAGTTTTTTTTACGCAGGCTTATTTTTAAAGGACCCATGGATATCTAGCACAATGTTGATAGATGAATATAATGCCCCGGTTAAGTCAATTCAGCATTATTCGGGTTTGGAAGTTCAACCTCGCAAGTGTGAAAAAAGAGGCTTGGAACTTATCTGTGGATTTCAAGCGATAAATCTATTACCAAATGATAATAACTTTAAGGTTAATTCAGGAAGTTACGTTATTGATCATAAGGATAGTCGAGCAAAATTTATAGGTTTTTATATTGGTGAGAAACGATACGGTAAAAGG
>NZ_PNCW01000308.1:0-299 GCF_005886985.1 Pseudoalteromonas sp. S3178
ACTGGAGCATGACAGCAAATACGCATGCTGGTATCAACCACTGCAAAAGTAGCCAATTAATCACACCGCCTCCAATATATTGCCTATCCAAAAACGGATTATTGGCAAACGAAATATCAAAGTGGAGCGACGCGCTTCCAAGTAATAGCAAGCTCGCGGCAAGCGGATAAAGTCTGTTGCCCTTGTCGCTGAGCTGCCCTCGCCACAGATATACAGCGCCAAGCACTAGCCAATTCAAAGCTAGCAACACGGATTCTTGGAAACTGAGGTTAGTAAAATCAGGGTAGTCACCAATCAAG
>NZ_PNCW01000031.1:0-29780 GCF_005886985.1 Pseudoalteromonas sp. S3178
GAAAGCTGGGAAGTCCAATGTGACTAAAGCTGCCTTGTATTCTTCCAAACGCTCTAATGCTTCAGAAACTTTTAATACCATGCTTTGACTTTTGTTTTCTACTTCAATCAAATAATCAATAATTTGTTTTTGTTCTTCGATTGGTGGAATTAATAATGTGAAGTTCTTTATATCGTTTACGTTTATTCTTTTGAACGTAGAGCCGACCATCAACAAATCTAATTGCTGCAAAATTAGTTTTGAGTTAAGAAAATACATTAAAAAGTCAGGTAACAACAAGTCTGAAGATCGAATCAAACAAACATCCTGACCCATTGCAAAGTCAGGAGTATTTTTAGATACGATTGCTGCTTCGCCGACTGTAGCATTGCGACTATAGATAATATCTCCAGTTTTAGGCTTCCTTTCGCCAGCAATTAGATCATGATAATACTCATAAGTGGTTTTCTTTGACGTTGCTAAGTCAACATACCAACCTTTAACTTCAGAAATACTAGCCAGAGGGTAGCCATCATCAACAAATTGTGCGGTAAGGTGTTTACAGTCATATATAAGAGAAAAGTGCTTTAAATAGCTGCAAACCCAATTTTTAGGTATATCACCTAACCAATGTTTTCCAGAAGGTTTTAGCTTGATATTATTATTTATACCTTTTGTGACTGTTTGAGTGATCACAGTAATGCGCTTTTCTTCGAGCTTTTCTATAAGAGCTTTTTTCTTCTCGATCAAATGATCTATTTGTTGAGTTTTATAATCTAGAAAAGCTGATATTTTTTGTTGTTCAGTAACTGGCGGGATCGGTGCCCGTATTTGTTTCAAGTCATCTTGACTGAGGTTAGGTTGCCCACCTCCAACTGAAAGAGAAATTAATACATCTCTTCTCATCCAAAGCCAATAAAAGAAAAATTTTGTGTCGAATTGTTCTGGTTCGTCAAAAACGCAGCAAGCTTGATTAACAGTTGCATCAATACCTAGAATGCCTAATCTTCCAATAGTCGCCCCGTACATTGCAAAGGCCAGTGAACCGGGCTTATACACTTTTAAAGTTGAGTAATCTGCTAAGGCAGTTTTGGTTATTTTAAATTTAGTATCTAAAATCTCTTTTTCTCGGAGTTCACTTGTAGTAATCCATGGAGTTTCACCACCTTCATAATAAGACTGGTTGTCACTTTTGGGTGTAGTTCCACTTCCTACTAAATTAAATCCGTGCGTGACTTTCCATGTCACCCAATGTGAAGGTACTTTATCTATCCAATCAATAGAGGATGGTTTATATGAATCATAAGCAGGGTATTCCATTAAACCACCTCCGCAAGCATATCCATAATTTCTTGCTCTAGGCCTTTTATATCCGCTTCAACTTCTTCTAGCTCACGCGGTGGCTCATACTCGTAAAAGTGACGGTTAAAGGGAATTTCATAACCTAATTTAATTTTACTGTGGTCAATCCATGCATCAGGTCGGTATGGTAATACTTCTTCAGCCAAGTATTTTTCACAATGTTGTTCTACTAATGCAAGTAATTGGGTTTTATCAACCTTACCTTTATTTTGCCCTTTGTTTTCATAACCGAGTGGTAAAGGCAAAGCAATATCTTTAGGTAGCTGTACATTTTCAGTATCACGTAAGTCACCATCTGCTTCAAACTCACCTTTACTATTGGTACATTCTTCAGCGGTTGGGTCTTTTTCACCTAAACTACCCGGGGCTAGTAACGCCTTTTTGAGTGAGGCGTCAAACTTAATACCTGCATCAACAAATGCGGGTTTAATTTGTGCTTCAAAGTCGTCACGATTTTTAATCAATTCAGAGTTTTCAAACTCTGGTAGTAATGACTCAAGAACAGCGATTAACTCCGCTTGCTTCGCTTTACCTTCAACAATTTCTAAATCCATTGCGGCAATGTTTTTACGCTTTTTACTAATAGCTAAACTTTCAAAGTAAGCGGTTGCTTTAAATGCTTCGATACGGCTTTGGTTAACCGTAAAATTAAGGCGAAGTGGGCGTTCAACGGTAATTTTTAAGTAACCAAAGTCTTGGTTATTAAATACCTTGCTTACCGTGACGACTTTACCCATGTCGCGCGCTTTCTTTTTCGGTAGTTCTACGTTGGTATTAATATCTGCTAAGGTGCGAGTTTCTTCATCTTTAAAAGCCGCATAAATTTCTGTAAGCATACTGATATGGTCGGGCTCATTTTTATTATTTTCCGAAGGCCCTTCACCAATTTTTTTGCGTTTATCACCGAGTGATTTTTTCATTTTCCATGCGAAGTCAGTACCGTTAATTAACTGCACTTTACCGCGTCTATCATGTGTATTGTTAGTGCCGTCTGATTTTCTGTTAGTAACAATCCAGATATAGGTATAAATGCCCGTGTTATAGAAGAGTTGATCTGGTAAAGCGACAACTGCTTCAAGCATATCGTTCTCAATAATATAACGACGAATATTGCTTTCACCGCTCCCTGCATCGCCAGTAAAAAGTGGCGAACCATTGAATACAACCGCAATGCGTGAACCGTTTTCAGCTTCTTCGCCTGCTCGATGAAGTGGATATTGTGCAGGTGGATTTTGCATTTTTGACATCATGTGCTGTAAGAATAATAAAGCGCCATCATTTATACGAGGTAAACCTGCGCCAAAACGACCATTGAAACCAAATTTTTCATGTTCGTTGGTTACGTAGTCTTTCTCTGGTTTCCATTCAACACCGAACGGCGGATTTGCTGCCATGTAATCAAATTTCATGTCGGGGTGACCATCACCGTCAACACGGTCGTCTTTGGTTATACCTGTACCTAAGGTATCACCAAAAGCAATGTTGTCAGCTTCTTCGCCTTTAATCATTAAATCTGAACCACAAATGGCATAAGATTCTGGGTTATACTCTTGCCCAAATAACTGCACTTTAGCTCTGTCGTTTTGAGCAATAATTCCTTTTTCAGATTCTGACAAAATACCACCCGTTCCGCAGGCTGGGTCGTAGATTTTTATCAGGTTACCAGCGGTATGAATAGACTCTTCACCTGTGAAGAGAAGATTCACGATAAGCTTAACCACTTCACGGGGCGTAAAGTGATCCCCTGCTTCTTGGTTTGCTTGTTCGTTAAATCGTCTAACCAAGTCTTCAAAGATATAGCCCATTTCTAGGGATTCAATTTTATCAGGGTGGAAATTAACACCGGCTATTTCGCTGAATACTTTAAATAAGCGGTTAGCGTCTTCTAAGTGTTCAATTTCTTGATCGAAACGGAATTTTTCTAAGATCTCTCGTGCTCTTGTCGAAAAACCTGCAATGTATTTATTAAGATTTTTAGCAAGATTGTCAGGATCGCCAATCAATTTTTTGAAGGTAAAGCCGCTGGTGTTAAAGAATTTATGGTTAAACTTTTTGAAAATTATCTTTTCTATAATTTCAGTGCGATTTTCTTTCTCTTTGTATTGTTCAAAAAGTTTATCATATTCCATCTTTACTTTATCAACATCAGCCTCAAGCACGCAATCAAGACGACGTAAAACAGTAAGTGGGATCATTACTCGACGGTATTGTGCTGGTAAGTATGGACCTCGCAATAAGTTAGCAACATCCCATATAAGGTCGGAATTATTTTTAATTTTGTCTGTATTAGCCATTAATTATTCTCTGTAAATTGGGTTTAAGCTCGAATTAATATCAAGCTTCAAAAAAGTAGGGTTACCTTGCGTATTTTGAGCTAGCGCATCATTGGTTTTTTTGTAAGCAGCAAGAAGTGTTTCATCAGGGGGTAATATTATCTGCATCTTCAAAGGTTTTATAACACCATCTGTATCCTGAAGTGCATTTATACCTCGTTCGTTAAAAATTAGGTGTACTCGTCTAATTAGGTAAGTTCGTGCCCAGCCTACTCGATTATCAAGAATATTTTGCTTGCCATTAGGTAGTGTTTCAGCTTTTTCATATTCGATTAATGCGAATTTTGATGTTAGCCGGTTAATAACATTTCGAAGCTTTATCTCGTTGCTATTTGCTTCTTGAGCAATTTCAAGGAGTGGGCGCATAAATTGCTGGTAATTGGGGATCACTTTTAGTCTTTTTATACTATCCATGTTTTAAAATCGCTAAGAATTGCCTACTTATAAAATCTTGTAACTTCTTTTTTAGCTTTCAAGCTGCATACGTTTCAAAAGAATATGGGAAAAACCAGTAAAATACTACTTTTATGGTACAAACCACAACTTACTTTTTAAGTCCTAGAGTTTATTATGGATAACTAAATGCGTTTATAAAATAAGTTGTGCTAAATTTATAAAGTAATTTATAAACTGTTGGGCGTAGACCGTTTAATTGATTAACTATTTAAGGTTTATTTTGCTAGATTTTATCAGGACGCATATGCTCTCCTATGTCTTAAATGTACAATCAGTAAGCCTAATATAAACTTGTTATACGGTCATATTTTTACGCAAACTTCTTAACTTATGAATCCATTTCATCGAGATGATAACTGCCCCATTAATCTTTAGGCTGTAAATTTTACACCCTAGCCTTTGTTTTTCTTGCTCCTTTCGTTTGTTGCTTAAACGATTTTCTCGGTTTGTAAGGCGTTCCCTTACCTTTTAACCCGCTAAATGTAACTGTTTTAACCTCAGCAATTAACGTATCTATGCTTTGCGTAATTGGGTCCATGAAGTGGGCGTATTTAATTTCTTTTTGGCTAATAGCTTCTAATTGGGATTCCCAATGTGCTGTCATATCTGGAATTGTCATGCGTTCAGGTAAAGAGCAAATTAATTGCGTACCAACATCAGTTGCTCTTATATCTTTACCTTTACGAGTCAAAAATTGACGTTTAAATAACAGCTCAATTATCCCTGCCCTTGTAGCCTCAGTACCCAACCCATCAGTATCACGCAATACTTTTTTAATTGAAGTGTCAGTTACATAACGAGCTATACCTGTCATAGCTGAAAGTAATGTAGCGTCAGTAAAATATTTAGGTGGCGTAGTTTGCTTTTCTAGCAAGTCAGCTTGCTGGCAATGTACTTCATCTCCTTTTGAAACATTAGGTAGGCTAATCGCTGAAAACTCACTTTCCCCCTGTGATTTTTGTTTTGAAGGAAATAGAACTTTCCAACCTTGCGATACCACGTCTTTTTGTTTGGAAATAAATAAACCGCCTGACACTTCTGTATCTATTTGTTTATCTACATACTCAAATGGAGGGTAGAACTGAATAAGATACTGACGAGCAACCAGTTCATAAATATTATTTTCAGCAGGTGATAAACGGCTTAAATCGGTTGTTTTTGATGTAGGAATTATCGCGTGGTGGGCACTTACTTTTGAGTCATTCCAAGCTTTACTTTTTAGACTAAGATTCGCGTTGTTTGCGGCATCACTTAAAGCTGAGCATGATTTACCAATTGCACCTACGACTTGCTTAACATCATTCAAATGTTCTTTAGGTAAATACCGGCAATCTGAGCGAGGGTAAGTAATTAATTTATGTCGCTCGTATAATTGCTGACACGTATCAAGTACCGATTGTGCGCTCATACCAAACCTTTTTGCGGCATCAATTTGTAAAGCCGATAAACTATAAGGCAATGGCGGAGGTGTTGCTTTTTTTGCTTGAGTTACATTAACTACTTTACCTGCTTTATTTTGTACCTTTGAAATAACATTTAATGCTAGCGCTTTAGACAACACCCGATTATCTTCATCCATGTATGGCTCACATGCTTTACTTGGACGCCATTTAGCCTGATACGCCTCACCTTTTGAAGTAAGAAGCGTACAGATAACCTCATAGAATGGTTTTGATACAAAATTCGCAATCTCTAGGTCTCTGTGGACAATTAAACCTAAAACAGGTGTTTGTACCCTACCAATTGATAACACGCCATTATAGCCTGATTGGCGCCCTTGTAGCGTGCATAGGCGAGTCATGTTGATACCATAAAGCCAATCAGCTCTTGCGCGTGCTAATGCTGATGTAGCAAGAGGAATGAAATCTGTATTTTGACGTAAATTGTTTAATGCTTTTTTTACTGCTGCTGGATTCAAGTCACTAATTAAGCACCTTAAAACCTGTGTTTTTTTTGCTTTAGACACACCACAATGATTAATTACTTCATCGATCAGGATTTGCCCGACTCGATCTGGATCGCCCATATTAACTAGTGTATCTGCTTTTTTTATTAATGTTTTTACTACTGTAAATTGCTTTCTTGTTTTACTTTTAACGACAAGCTTCCACTCATTAGGAACAATCGGTAAATGCTCAACAGCCCATTTTTTATAATCAGGGTTGTATGCCTCTGGCTCTGCTTGCTCTAATAAATGACCTATACACCAAGTAACAACATCGCCATTACCAGCGGTGATATAACCATCACTTTTTTTATGTGGTTTAGGTAATACATCTACTAGTGCCCTACCAAGGCTTGGTTTTTCTGCAATAAACAATCTCAAACTTTTTTACCTGTAATTGGACTAACTTTATATATTTCTAGTTGCTGCTCTAACAAAGATACTTTTTCTAACGCTTCAAAAAGCGTGAATTCAAGCTGAGCGTTATGAGCTACAACTTGATCACTAAAAGCTTTTATTTGGTCGCGCTGCGTTCTATAACGCTCTTTTAATTCTTTTTCTTTGTCGCGTTGTTCGCGTAGCTTACTTTCAGCCTGCTTACTTTTTTCACTTTTACTGACGGCTAAGCTTTGCTTTAGTAACTGAATTCTTTGATTAGCAATTTCGACAAATTCTGAATAGTAATAAATACCACCAGAACTTAAACCCGCTTCATCATTGATTCTTTTTAAGCTAATACGTCCATCAGGCTTTGTATTCAGTGGCTTACCTTCAATAAGCCTTTCTAATGCTTGCTCTAACCTGATTAACGTTTCTCTGCCTCTATCTGATTGTTCAGTCATAGGTGCTCTTACAAAAGTGTTTGGTTAATGTCATGTTTGAATACATCAAAGGTAATATTATGATCTTTAAAACATTGTTCTATCGATTTAATCTCATAATAAAGTTTTGACAATATGTTCGGCATTTTCAATCCAAACTCGATTAATGATTCAAATTTGGTAATCAACAATTGCCTTTTGGGGATAAGTTCTAATGCCTTAGCTTTAGTGACAACCGCATACTTACAGACAGGCGCATCACAAATACGATCACATCGGGGGTTAGTACAATGGCCAACAGGTGTTTCTATTATCGACATTTGACCATCTCGAACTTGCCTTGATATTTCATCACGACTCAAATAAATGGTACTTCTATCATCACCACGTAAATTTGCGATTCGTTTACCTTCAGCACCAGACAAAGACTCTGCTTCATTATAAATATGATAAAAAGTGTCGGTCATAAACTCATGATTTTCTTGTGCTATGTCTAAAAGTAATTCTTTATCTAGCATCATATCGAAATAGCCTGCGACATTGGCTTGGTTAGAATACCAAGAGGTCATAGCTATATTGATGTGTTTAAATTGATATTTTAAATCTAAGAGTGATGCCAGTTTATTACGAACAAGAAATACAGCAAAAGTTCTTCTGAAGCAGTGTGGGTTTGGGGTTAACAATTCGCCAATTTTTAATTCATTTTTTCGTGATGGATTTAAAAGATTAAATTCAGCAACATCATGTGAGTTAGCTTTGTAATTAACAAATTTAACAAAGCTTTTTAAAGAACACTCTATGCCTTGCCTTCCTGCTGCAGGATATTTTGCCGTAGGCGTATATGATAGAAAAAGGGAGTCGGCTTCTTGAATCATTTTATTTTGCTCGTCTATGTGAGAACAAAGCTGAGCACGATCTTTCCAATTTTTTCTCGAAAATTCATAGATATCCCATATAAGCTCAATTGCCAGCTTAACAGCAGGAATAGTGACCCAACTTGTTTCTCTTTCTACCCCTGCGATATTAACTTTGGTATGAACCCCATTAATAATAGGGATAGTCATACCCGCATATTTTTTTTCTTGATAGGACTCTTTGGTTAAAGATTTAATTTCACCATCTCTACAACCAGTGAAAGCAGCTATTACAGTGTAACAAGCACCTCTTATCCAAGTTAACCATGTGCCTGTTAAATCTAGTTTGAAATCAATTGTTTTAGTTATTTCTTGATAGTTTTTTTGGGCGTAACCCCTAGCGGTAGGAACACCATATCCTTGTCCAATATTTTTATTGTAATCCTGAATAAAGCTTTCATATGTATCACTAATAATCTTTCTACTTGGGTGATACTTAGCAATAACATCTAATGCAATTTTAAAATAATTTGATGCTATATTTTCTGGTAAAGCAATTGTTTGATGTGAAATCCGCTGGCTATTTGAGAGTAAAACAGCTAATTCATCAGCATTATCAATTACTCTGGTGATAATTTTTTCTTTTTTTAAGACGCTAAGAATTATTAAGTAGTTTTTCCATGTTTTGTATTTTAAATTACGACTTTGGGCTACTTTTATAAACTCTCGGAACCCTCTATCTGAATTAATAAAAGTAAAGTCAGTACCACCACATTCAATAATACATTTATCAAAAATTGAAAAGCCTTGTATATACTTCATACCTATACTTTTTTTATTTATGAGCTCATCACCGTTTAACAATTTAAAAATCAACCTTTTACAAACTGATTTAAACCCATCACTGAGATTTCCAAAATTCAACTTAACGCCTTCATTTAGAATTCTCCAAACATCATCTTGAAAATAGCTAAACGGTTTTCCATCTGAAGAGTAAGAGATAACTGTATTATCAGAATTAATTACGTTTTGATGCTCAGCATCAATAGTGTTTAGAGGCTTAGTTAACTCATTCATTATTAATTTAACTCCATTAAGACATTAAAATCCGTTTTATCAGCCCAAAGAGGATGCGGAAGCTCAGAATATTTCACCTCAGCACTTTTATATACGTGCGGAAACTCTTGTTTCAACCTATCTAAAATTGACTCTACGGTATTAGTAACCTTGGCTAATGTAGTAGTGGGTATTGAGTTAATTGATGGCTGACAGGCAACCTCAAGAATTACATCTCTGAATGACAGCATAAGCCAGATATCGTCGACTTCAGCAATAACGGCATGATATGGACAACCAAAGCATTCTAAAAACTTGTAACATGCGACTTTATTTTTTTTCTTAGCTAAACCCGCTTTAACGAGTGATTTTTTTAGCTGCTTAGCTTTTTCACCGAAAGAATCCTTACAGCGGAGTCCATTGGATAAAGCGTTTGGGATATCTAATTTATTTTTTAAGTAAAATTGCTCTCTCACTGGATCTTTAAAGTGATAAGCACTTTTAATAACCGCATCATTTAATGTCTCTCCTTGAAGTGTCCGCTGCCTAACATCAAGTGCTCCTGCAATCGAGAACTCCATTAATTCAGGTACACCATTAGAATAATGCTTTGACACAGTATCAGGACTGTTATTTAAGCCTTCAGCAACAGAAAAAATGCTTTCGGTTGCTCTCATAATTAAGGTTGCTTTGGTCTTTCTAAATCGCTGCGTACTTAATACAGGTAACTCAAAGTATTTAAGCTTCTTATTTATTACACTAGCGAATTGATTCTCTAACATTCCTGTATATTTTTTCTTCGAGTAAACTGAAAAAACGTAATCTGAGGTATTATTTGTTATCAACTTACTTAAAGGCAACCATGTCTCAAAAAACTCTTTGGCTCTTTTACTAAAGCCAACTGTAGTAATATTTTGCCTTCCCTGCTGCCTGTGTTTTGTTGTCGATAGCTTATAAACACCATCAGATGTTCTTTCGAAAGATTCATTTGAAATATCAGAAAACTTAATTGCTAGTAATTGGCTTTCATTTAGTCCCGTATAAAAACACGTCAAATAAAGAGCTGCTTTAACAAGTTCGTTTTTCCAAGCATGGCTATATTTGACAACAGAAAAGATATGCTTTCCATTAAACGGGTTACCTAAAAAATCATTTCCTGAATCATCACACAACAACGGATGAACTGAAGGTTTAGTCCCATTTATTATACAAACTCTATATTTATTAAATATAATATAAAGTAGCTTAACTATCCGTTTCAACTCAGTATCAGTATAAGGCAAAGTAATATCAGAATCGTTTAAGGTACTTATAAAGTCATTTCTTAATTCATGATTTAAATTTGGATCAACTTCATTAAAGAAGCTTTTAAGTGAGCCTTGGATCTGAATTAGCGTTTTTCCTTTTAATCCACTGAGATATCGCTTCTTTAAATTATTAATAAATGAAGTAATAGTTTCTTTATTAAAAGCAACTTTATAATTATTTGTATCGCAATGCTGAAAAAATGGTATCAAAGCGTTGAATATCCCAACCTTTGTTCTTTCCCGCCTATCGATTTTCAATACTGTAAGATAACAATACCTAACAAGCTCCCATCTATTCATATCAACTAACTGCTCATTCGCTTGAAGTCGAAAAGATTGACCATTAGAACCTATTTTAACCTTTGGACAACCTTTATAACCAAGCCGATGAAAATAGCAATTTCTCTGGCCATTGCTAAAGATCAACTTATGATTAGGAATATCTATAACATCTATACTTTCATTATTTTTAATCTCTAATGCTTTTCGCTTTTCATTTCCGATAAAAGCCATAGCCCTATTCCTCGCCCTTTAAAACCAGCTCAAGGGCTTGCTCATAAACTTCATTAGCCTTCAATGTTTGATGGCAAAACTTTAAATAATGCAGAAGGGTACTTCTTGACTTATGTCCCATTACAGATTGAATGTAATCAAGAGCATCACCTTCTTTTATCCCTTGATTTAAAAGCTCTTTTAAACGCGCTACAGCATAGGTTGAACGTAAGTTATGAAATTTATGATTAAAACTCGGATGACTGTCTTTTACCGTATTTCGAACTTCGCACCATCGAGCATTAAATGTCCTAGAGGCGTAATGATGTCCATTCTGTGAAATGAATAAAGGTGGATTGTTTAATTCATCGGAATTATTTACTTCGAAGAGTTTTCTGCGTTTTATGTAACGCTTTGAATTAATGTATTGATGTAATTGAAGCATTAGCGATGAAGGCATCTCAATAGTTCTACTGCCAGAGCCTTTCGTTTCTACTCCCTCTTGCGGTGATATGTGCACGCCATTTGAATGGACTAAATACTTATTATTAAGCTGTTCAGCAGTTGGCTTATAAATAAATTTTGACCTAAACGTAACAAGCTCTTCTCTACGTAACCCTGTATATCGAGCTAAGCTAACAGCAAGTTTAAACTCTTCAGACAGATTAACTAAAGCAGCTCCGCTTGAAGTATTTGAATTTACCTTTCCCTGACGACATATTTTATCGACCAAAGTCCATTCATGTTCACTCAAAGGAACAAGCTCTCTTGGCATACCAAAATTACTTTTATCCTTAGGTAAATTAAGCCTAATGTCTGTCGAGTCGACAAAGACAAACTTACCTCTACTAAACTCATGCCCACCATCAACATTCACTTTAATTTTTTTATAATTAAATGGCTTATTTATAAATTCGTAGCCTTTGTTTAAATAAAACTTATAAAAACTGACAATTGAGCCTAAGTAATTATTGGCTGTTGTTCTAGCAATAGCTCCATTCATCACCGAATTTTTAAGATGTTTACTGAACTTATACGTAGGTTTATTTCTTGAAGTAATGGGCATCTCGTCCCACTCAAGCCCTATTTCATCTAGGAAGATAAAATAATGCAGTAATGCCTGAGCTTGAGTGTTGACATATTTTCGATATTGAGAGGTCTTTAAATATATAAGCCAATTATTTACAACACTAACTGGTAAACCATTGTCTTGATATAACAATACAATATCCTGAACATCGTGGCCTTTTCCATTAAAGTTAAAGCTGATCTCACCCGTGTCTGAGTTAACTGACTTAGATAATTTTTGGTCAATAGTTAAACTTGGTACTGTCCATAAAATGTAGTTCATAAGTCAGATCCTATTTCACACTTTTAACGATATTTATTGTATTAATGAGTTTCCATTAAAATATCGTAACAGTGCACGGTCAGGATCGCCAGCGTGAATAACTTGCGAAGCTTGTTTAATTAATTTTTTTAAAACAGTGAGTTGTTTACGTGTTTTGGTTTTAGCTTTTAACTTCCACTGCTCTGGTATTATAGGTAAGTGTTCAAATTGCCACTTTTTAAAACGCTCATCGTAGTCATCGGGTTCTGCTTGTTCTAGCAAATGCCCAATACACCAAGAGACACAATCGCCATTAGCGACCTCTATATAACCATCATGCTTTTTATGTGGTTTAGGTAAGGCGTCTGCAATAGCACGACCTAGTGAAGGTTTTTCTGCAATGTAGAGTTTCATAACTTGCTCACCACTGTTTATATAAACAGTAGTTTAGCACAGCTATTTTAAAGGAGGGACTTTTTTATAACCATTATTGGTTACAACTTTATTATTTTTAATGACTAAATAAATCAGCGGAAGATAGCACACCACTACAGTGCCTATATTAATTAAAGGTAAAAACGTTTTATACATTAGCGTGCTATAAGATAAATCCCAAAGGTGGCGATCAACAACGCGAAAAAGTTGTAAAATTGGTGCCGTGATAACAACCAACTGACCTAACACACATTGCCATAAATAAACTTTGTCTTTTATCCCAAGGTAGGCAATTAAAGCCATCCAAGCTATGTCATTAAACGCCCATACAAGATATCTATATACATAAATATCTTTATCAAACTCTCTTAAAGAATCGTATATAAGTGCACCAAATAAAAAAAATGCACCTGTTACACATACAAACCGTAATGCCAAAAAGTCTTTACGTAAGTAGAAAATAACAATAGCTGGGATTAAAAATAAAACCCAGCTAAGTTCAAGAAATGCAATTACCTTATCAACCCATAAAGGCATTGTTATTCTTTCGTCTTATCGTCATCTCCGCCAGTACCATTTCCTGGCATATCGCTATACTTATATTTTTTATTCATGGGCACTCATTACATATGTTAAGGAAATGTACTGTAAGCTAAAATGATGAAATTGCCAAGATACTTAGGCAATTAAGTACCTTAAATCAAAACAAACATAATAAGATATAACACAAAGCAATAACTTATCGCACATCAATAGGATCAGACTCTTTAGCCTTACCTTGCAAGATTGATATTTCTACTCGACGGTTTCTTCGGCGATCTTCATTTGAATCGTTTGGAACAAGCGGGCGTGTATCGGCGCGCCCTACTACCATCATCCGGTTTTTATCAAACCCTTGCACTGTTTGCAGTTCACTTGCGACTGCTACAGCACGCTTTGACGATAAGTCCCAATTATTAATATATAACTCATTTGAAACCTGAAAATCGTCGGTATGTCCCGAAACTGTAATTTCGCCAGGTACATCTTTTAACAACACACCAATATCTTGAATGATAGGTTTAAACTTAGGTTGTAAAAATGCACTCCCTGAGGGAAATGAGCCATTTTCACGAATACGAATAATAATTTGCTGCCCTAAAGATTCAAGCTCTATTGCACCATCTATAATTTGCTTTTCGAGTTGTTGCGCTATTTTTTTAACTAACTCATTTGTTTGCTCTTGATCGGCCGCTGAAATTGCTTGCTCTGACGATTGTTCTTGCGAAGTGCTACGCGACTCCCCTCCGCGTTTATCTCCTCGCTGCTCTTGCCTACCACCGGCTGAGCTTTCATCACCAGCTTGAAACTCAAGCATTTGCTGGGTCATTTCTACAGTTTGTTGTTGAATGGTTTCTATAGGGGTTGGCTCTGGTTTACCTGGGGTAAATTCCATGGCAATAACAGACGTGCCTTTGGGGATATCTTTTACTTCTATTTTATTTTGCACACCAAATGCAAACTTCATCGAGCCTGCTATTTGTTTAAATTTAAGTACATCCATTTCTGAAAACGCAAGCAAGAGTACAAAGAAGCACATTAATAATGACATTAAATCGGCAAAAGTTCCCATCCAAGCAGGTAAACCTGGTGGTGGGCATTTGCACTCTTGATCAGACATGGTTACTCCTCGGTATCTACTTTACGTTTAGATTCAGCTAAGTAGTTTTTCAAAATACCTTCAATTACTTTTGGGTTTTGACCATCTTGGATACCTAAAATTGCATCCAAAATTAAACGTTGGTTCATTGCTTCTTCGTCTTTACGTAGTTCGAGTTTTACCTGAATTGGAATTGCTACAACGTTTGCTAAAAACGCACCATATAAAGTAGTTAATAGTGCTACAGCCATTGCGGGTCCAATTGCTTTAGGGTCGTCCATGTTAGATAACATAGCAACCAAGCCAATAAGTGTACCAATCATGCCCATAGCAGGCGCTATATCAGCAAGTGACTTAAATAAACCCGCGCCCATTTCGTGACGAGTAGTGGTTAAAGAAATATCTTTTTGAAGAGTTGCACGCACAACGTCAGCATCATGCCCATCAACAAGCATATCTACGCCTTTACGCATAAATGGATTGGGAATTTCGGCTTCTTCAAGGGCTAAAAAACCACCTTTACGAGCTGAATCAGCAAGTTCTACTGCTTTTTCTATTAGCTCTTCAGGGGATTCTATTTTAAACATGAATGCCTTACCAACTACTTTACCTATGCCTAAAAATTGTGACATGGTGAAGTTTGATAAAACAATAAACAGTGAGCCGCCAAAAACAATGACACTTGAAGGAGCATCGGCAAACATAGCCATTTCACCGCTACTACTCATAAACATAGACATGACAATTAAGCCAATTGCGCCTAGGATCCCGATTATGGTTGCTAAATCCACATTTCCTCCAGAGGTTTCATGTTCAATGCCTTATTATAAACTTTTATTATTATCTGGTTATCGGCAACATACTGAATTGCTTAAGCCATTTTTATAAATAAACATAAAAAGCAGCCTTTAGCACTATTTTAGATCAAGTTATATGTGCAACCTAATTTATTAACCATTAAGAGTGCTATTAAGCCTTTATTAATGCAATTAAATATAATTTAACGCCATAAAGGTAAAAAACCAATATCATCCTTTGACCTAGTTTAGCATTCCCCCTAAAATTGACCCCTAAATTTATTATGTAAGCTGAAATAAAGATGGCGACTAAAAAACCTGAAAACTTAAGTTTCGAACAAGCACTAGAAGAATTATCGACAATTGTTAGTGATATGGAACAAGGTGATTTGTCGCTTGAGCAATCGCTTAAACAATTTGAACGTGGAATTGCATTAGCGAGTGCTTCATCAGGAAAATTGCAGCAAGCAGAGCAAAAAGTATCAATTTTGATGGGTAACGGCGAAAAGTCAGCACTTACAAACTTTGATAACGATATGGAATAGTTGTGAGCATTAAAGATTATATTGAATGTGCTCAAAAAGATGTAGTAGCTACTTTACAACAACATTTTGACCAACCTCTCGATACAGAGCAAACAATAAAAAGTGCCACTGAGTATGGGTTATTTAATGGTGGCAAAAGACTACGTCCATTTTTAGTGTACGCCACAGGCGAAATGCTAGGTGCTAAAAAGCAAGATTTGGACATATTGGCAGGCGCTATTGAATGTATTCATAGCTACTCACTTGTTCATGATGATTTACCTGCGATGGACGATGACGATTTACGTCGTGGTCGCCCTACTTGCCATATTGAGTTTGGCGAAGCGCACGCAATTTTAGCTGGTGATGCACTACAAACCCTCGCCTTTGAGTTAATAGCAAGCCATGAATTTACATGCTCTTCGCAAACACAGGTAAAAATGATTGCTCAACTAGCTAAAGCATCTGGCCTTGAGGGCATGGTTGGCGGACAATCTTTAGATATTGCAGCAACAGATAAAGCAGTTACCGTTCAAGAGCTTGAACGTATACATAAACTAAAAACGGGTGCGCTCATTAATTGTGCTATTACACTTGGTGCATTGTGTAGCGAAAATGCAGACAAACAAACTTTAGAAAACTTAAGCATTTTTGGGTATGCTATAGGGCTGGCATTTCAAGTACACGACGATATTTTAGATGTTGAAGGCGATACTATTATTTTAGGTAAGCCACAAGGGTCAGATATCGCCGCGAATAAAGCGACATACCCAGCGTTATTAGGTATGCTAGGCGCTAAAGAAAAGGCGCAAAACTTAATACAACAAGCACATGAAGCGCTTGCAAAAATAGATGCCGACACAACACATCTTGCGTCGCTAGCAAATTACCTTATTGAGCGTGACCACTAATAACCGCTTTAGCGTATTGCAATTAGCACTGACATTATTACTCAACATTAATTACTCATAAACGCTTTGTGTTAATTAATGTTAGCGAAGGATATATATAAAACCATGACACTTGATAGTAGCAAGTATCCATTACTTAATTTGGTTGACGAACCAGCACAGCTGCGTGATTTAGCGCAAGATAAACTTCCTGCTTTTAGCAACGAGCTGCGCGATTACTTACTCAACTCAGTATCGCAAAGTAGCGGTCATTTAGCGTCTGGTTTAGGAACAGTTGAGCTAACTGTTGCACTACATTATGTTTATAACACACCAGAAGATCGCGTTGTATGGGATGTAGGACATCAAGCTTACCCACATAAAATATTAACTGGTCGTCGTGATTTAATGCACACCATTCGTCAAAAAGATGGCCTGCACCCTTTCCCGTTTAGAGATGAAAGCGAATACGATACTTTTAGTGTGGGCCATTCAAGCACATCTATTTCAGCGGCATTAGGTATGTCTATTGCAGCTAAAAAAGAAGGCGCAGGACGTAAAACCGTTGCAGTTATTGGCGATGGTGCTATTACTGCGGGCATGGCCTTTGAAGCTATGAACCACTTAGGTGACGTAAAGTCAGACATGCTTATTATTTTAAATGATAACGAAATGTCGATTTCTGAAAACGTAGGTGCACTTACCAATCACTTTGCACGTATTTTATCAGGTAGCTTTTATACTAATATTCGTGAAGGTAGCAAAAAATTACTCTCTGGTGTACCGCCAGTTAAAGAGCTTGCCAGCAGAATGGAAGAGCACCTTAAAGGTATGGTTATACCTGGTACTTTTTTTGAAGAATTAGGCCTTAATTACATTGGCCCAATTGATGGACACGATGTAAACATGCTCGTAGACACGCTTCGTAATATGCGTAATTTAAAAGGCCCGCAATTACTGCATATAAAAACACAAAAAGGTAAAGGTTATAAGCCAGCAGAAGCGGATCCCATTGGCTATCATGGCGTACCAAAGTTCGACCCAAGCACATCATGTTTACCTAAATCTAAACCTGGCGCAGCAACCTTTTCAAAGGTGTTTGGTGATTGGCTGTGCGATATGGCCGAGCAAGACAGTAAGCTGATGGCAATAACACCTGCTATGCGCGAAGGCTCGGGCATGGTGCGCTTTTCAAAAGAACACCCAGAGCAATACTTTGACGTAGCTATAGCTGAGCAACACGCAGTAACACTTGCCGCCGGCTTAGCCTGTGAAGGTTTAAAGCCTGTTGTTGCTATTTACTCAAGTTTTTTACAACGTGCATACGATCAGCTCATTCACGATGTAGCCCTACAAAACTTACCGGTGCTATTTGCAATTGACCGTGCAGGCATCGTTGGTGCTGACGGTGAAACCCACCAAGGTGCTTACGACTTAAGCTTTATGCGCTGTATACCTAATATGGTTATTATGGCCCCTAGCGATACTAACGAATGCCGCCAAATGCTGTACACCGGTTATAAAGCAAATTGTCCTGTAGCTGTACGCTACCCTCGCGGAAGTGCCGGTACTGCAGATATTCAAAGCGATATGCAGCTTATCGAAATAGGTAAAGCAGACACAATTAAGCAAGGTGCTAAAATTGCTATTTTGTCATTTGGCACATTGCTTGAAAACGCACAACTTGCAGCGAATGAATTAAACGCAACGCTTGTTAACATGCGTTTTATTAAACCGCTTGATACAACGCTTTTAAATGAGCTTGCTCAAAGCCACGATGTAATAGTTACCCTAGAGGGTAATGCTATTTGTGGTGGTGCAGGCTCCGCAGTTAATGAATACTTGGCAAGTATTAAAGCCCGCATTCAAGTACTTAATTTAGGTATTCCTGATGAATTTATTAAGCACGGTACACAAGCGCAAATGCATGATGAAATGGGCTTAGGTGAGCAAGGTATTTTAAGTTCAATTAAGTCGTTTATCGCTTAAGCTATTTACTTAGTTTATTAAAAAGGAGCCTAAAGGCTCCTTTTTTTGTTTTTAATTTTAACTTTTTTGCATCCAGTTTAAATTTTGAGCCGTTATTGATATGAGGTTAACATGTAAATAATCGGTGCCGCTTAGTCTATGCCTTATGAGCAAGCGCGTTATTTACCTACATTTGATGGAATATTTAAAAGGTAAAAATGATGAATAAAGCTAATTTAACAACTCATTCAGCACAAAAAAATACACTTAAACACACGCTTAGTTTTTCAGCTTTAACACTTGCAGTATTAATCGGCATTACAGGCTGTAGCTCAGACGATGGTGAAAACGGCGTAGATGGTATTGCAGGCACCGATGGACAAAATGGAACCGATGGTACAAATGGCAGCCCTGGTTTTGCAGCCGCAACATTTGTTCTGGCAAACAATGGTGAAGCTAATGCAGGCACCATCGACTTTATTAATCAAAATGCTTCTAAACTAAAAACCTTTAATACAACAGCTAATGAAGGCATTGCATTTGATAGCCTTGGGAATTTATTACAAGCAAGCGACAGCGAAAGTGGCAGTATTAAAACCATTTGTCAGCTTGCAAGCCGCGATGACGGCGCAACCTATACAGCTAATACAGATCGCGAAATAACAGGTACTAATACAACACTGGTAAACCCTAAAGGAATTGCTGTAGCACAAAAGAGTGGCCTTGTTTTTATTGCTGACTTTGGCGCTATGCAAGTAACGACTTTTGGCGCTACAGCTGCGGGCGATGCAGCGCCTTTAGGCACAACCATTACAGAAGCGGCACCGTGGGATGTTGATTATGATGAATCTAACGACCGCCTTTATGTAGCACTAACAAATGGTGATGTAGCCGTTTACGATAGTTTTGTTAGTGGTGAATTTGCCGCAATGCCAAGCCGCACAATTACTCCTAGTAATAATGATGGCACGCAAATATCTGTAAATATTCACGGCATTGTTTATGACTCAAATACTAATAAACTCGTTTTGTCTGATGTAGGTAGTGCCTCAGACGCAACCGATGGTTCGTTATTTGTAATTAATAATGCATCAACCGCAGAGGGCTTAGTAAGCGTTGCACGAAGTATTGCCGGTCCAGCAACAATGCTTGGTAACCCAGTTGATATTAGCCTTGAAGGTAGTGACTTACGTGTAGCTGAAAAATCAAATGATGCTGTTCTTGTGTTCAGCAATATATTTTCAGGTGAAAGCGGCGATATCACTCCTGATTTAGTTACCTCAACAATTAAACCTGAGTCAATTACTAAACTGGGTATACAAAATGAGATGGCTGATATTTCAGATAGTCATACCGCTAATATGGCGCTGCTAGGTGTTGCTGTAAGTAGTAATCCGGGCACTGCCGGTGAAACAACTGGGCAAATTAGTCGATTAAGTTCACAACTTAACACAGAAATTGGCAATTATAACGCAAGTCAAACAATCGAGAGTGTAGCCTTTGATAAAGCAGGAAATAGCTATACAACATTCGATAACAGTACAACCTCTATTGGCGGAATTGTTATTTCAAATAAAGTCGCAATAAACAGAGATGGGCAAACTTATAATACAAACCAAGACAGTATTATTACTGGTTCGAATACAGGCCTTACATCTCCTAAAGGTCTTGATGTGGCTTCTGATAGCGGTATGATTTTAGTTGCAGAAAATAATGCAGATACTCCAAGTATTTCTATATTTTCAACGTGTACCACAGGGGATGCGAGCCCGTTAATGACGCTTACGTTTGCAAACGATGCTCGCCCTTGGGATGTTGATTACGATGCAAACACTGATCGAGCTTTTGTAGCACTAACAAATGGAACCGTTGCTGTATTTGACGAAGTTAAAAGCAAACTAATGGCTGGTAGTACTAATATTGCAGTTGAGGATAGGCTTATAACACCAGCAAATTCAGGCACAGCAGTAGCAGCGCCAAGCAATATACACGGCATCGACTACTACTCATTAAGTGACTCGTTAATACTCTCAGATGTTGGTAGCGCAACGATTGCTGACGATGGCAAAATATACGTATTGAATAACGTAGCAACGGCATCGGGCTTGGTAAACATAAGTACCACTATTAGCGGTCCAAATACCCTACTGGGTAACCCTGTTGATATTATGTATACCGGAACAGATTTGTACGTAGCTGAGAAGTCAAATAATGTGGTTATGCGATTTAATAATATTTTAAGCAGTGCAGGCGGTGATATAAGCGCCGATACCAGTACAGCATTTACAGCCCCTGAATCGGTTGCAATATTACCAGCTTGGCTTAACAAATAGAGTTAACCTCACCATGCCTGACCAATAACCTTGGTCGGGCATTATCGCATCCACACTTTTATATCCGCCAAGCCATTACTTTGTAAAATACCTAATTGCTGATCAACATTAGAGTTTTGTTCAAATTCAAATGCATCTAGTTGCTCATCAAAAGTAATATTAGCCACGCCATCACCACCGCGTTTTTTAACTTGATGAAGCGCTATATCTGCCAAGTTAATAGAGGTTTCCCAGCTAATTACCTGCCCGCCTAATAACGGTAATGGATAAAATGACCAACCAATCGACGCCGTAATGCTCGTTGTTTTACCATTAGGTAATTGAAACGAATTACTGGCTATAAATTTACATAAGTCAGATGCGTAACTGTCTATTTTATTACACTTAAAATCACGTAGTAATAATAAAAACTCATCACCACTCCAACGCGCTACATAATCAGAGCCCTGAGTACGGGCGTTTAACAATGCCGCCATTTGCTGTAAACAACTGTCTCCCGCAATGGGGCCATAAGCATCGTTTATACGGCTAAAGTTATCAAAGTTAATAATCACTAACACCAGCGATTTACCCTGAGCTTGTAGCGATTGCGAGTTACGCTGAAAGTGCTCTATATCTTTAGGGAGCTGATCGAACAAAAAGCGACGACTACGAAGCCCTGTAAGCTCATCTGAGTGACTAACTAATTTGAGCTGCGAGTTTACTTGCCCAAGTTTATCGTTAGCTTGACGAAGCTCCAATGTACGCTCTGTAATGAGCCCTTCGAGAGCTTCTTGCTTCCTGCGCTCTTGCGCTCTAAACACCCAAAATACTAAGTAAATTAATAAAACAAAGCCACTGGTAATTAACAGCCTAAAGTAAATGGTTTCATCAAAGCGCTCTGGCACTGTAAAGCCATATTCAGCTTCTTGTGCTTTAGTCCAATCTTCACCTTGGCGTTTAGCTTCTAACTGAAACAAAAACGAGCCAGCCGGTAAGTTTGTATAAATAGCTTCTCGGCGAGTATTTGCATAACGCCAATCACTGTCTAAGCCTGTTAGCTTATATCTAAATTCAATACTATTAGGAGCATAGTAATCAATGGCGGTATAAGTAAGGGTTATATCGCGTTCATCTGTTTCAAGTGATGGCTTTTTACCAAGCGCAGCCGTAGTTAAATTACGAAGCGGCGTTGTGATAGTTTCTATTTTGGGTTTTATTGCAAGCAGGCCAAAAAGCTCTACATTTTTAGGTATTTCTACTACACCTTGCAAGCTAGGATACCAAATAGAGCTTCCTGTATCGGCCACCGCATCGTGGCCAAGTCCACTACAACACTGATTAGCCTTGCCATCTAATTGGCGATCAAAAGATGAAATAACCTCTTCAACTTTTAAACTTTTAATATCTGTTTTAAATTGATCGACAGGCATTCTATAAACGCCCTTCATTGTACTAACCCAAACATGCTTTAGGGTTTCGTCGTACTCTAAACTAAATATAGACCCATACGGTAAACCATTGGCAGCATCAAGTTGTCGCCATTGGCCCTGCGTACTTCTATAAAAAAGGCCATCGTTTAGCGAGCCAATTAAAATACCTACGCCATCAATATGCAGCACGCTGGTTACGTATGCGCTTTCGAGTGTGGTTTGGTCGCCTATTTTTTCGATACCGCGATCAGTAAAGTAATATGCCCCTTTACTTGTACCAATTACACCAAAATTTGTTTTATCTAATACATAGGTAATAAACTTACTACCTAAGAATGCGTTATAAGCAAAAGGAGTTAAGCCAGCATAATTTAAGCGATACAAACCACGCCCTGTGCCGATCCAAAATCCGCCCTTACTCGAGCGACTAATTGCAAACACCGGATTATCACGAAGTGCACGCCCTGGTACGGTATAAAGAGTATTGTTTTCGAAAACAAATAACCCACGCCCTGTCGCTATGTATAAACGGTCTCCATCAAATTGTAAGTCATGAACGGAAGCGCGCCCGTACTTACTACTAGGTAATAAATTAATAAAACTTTTATCTAAATCAAAATAGCCAATGCCACTTTTATTAGCCACCCATAGTTTTCCATCTGGTGCTTGGCTTATAGCCATAACCGATTCGGTCATTTGCGATACCGCAGAATGCCTTTCTACACGCCCTTCATGAGCCAGCCATAAACCTTCACTAAAGCTTGCAAGCCACACGTTATTTTTATCATCTCTAAATATGTCTGCAAACCATATACTTTGATCAAGCTGACTTGGCTCTACCCATTGCCACTCACCCGTTTTGTCTCTAAATAATAAGCGCCCATAAGTCGAAATCCATAAGCCACCATCGGTATCACTCATAAATTTATAAACGGCAGAGTTATTCGTATTCGGCAATGGAAATGGTCGTAATTCGTCATCTAAATCTAAAAAGTAAGCCCCTAGCTCAGAAGCTAAGTATAAATTTCCATTTAAAAAAGAAAGGTCGTGAACAATCGTTTGTGCTAATCGCTCTGGTAACGATATTTTCGCAGTAAGTTCTAAGCGTAGTTTAGAAAAATCAGAGGAGCTTTTAGTTAGGCGTAATAAATGGCGATCATTAACCAGCCAAATACCTTCAGGAGAAAGCGCCATTTTGCTTACAGAGCCAACTATTTGAGTAATTACGGTTGCATTAACAATAGGCAAAGGCCCATTTACTTGAGTACGTAAATCAACTTGCCCTCTATCAACATAATACAAGCCATTGGCGGCTATCCATATGCTGCCTTTAGAGTCTTCAAGTATGTCTCTTACAGGGCCTTTAATATTAAATTCTTGTGCTGCAAATGTAGCCGGGTTAATAACCACCAAACCGCTTTTTGTGCCAATCCACAATAAACCATTCGAATCGACTAAAAGCTTATTAATACCATTGCTAGGTAAAAAAGGACTATTTTGCGTGTTGTAGTTTGTAAATGTAGTGCCATCAAATCGACTTAGACCAAACTGAGTGCCTAGCCACATATAGCCTTGTTGATCTTGCACTACACTTTTTAGTGATTGCGAGGGCAACCCGTCTTTTATATTCCATTGCTTAACTACATAATCAGTAATTGAGGCCCAACTTGGCATAGCGCACAACATCAGTACACAGACCAGTAAAAATCGCATCATATTGCTGCCACCTAGTTAAACAAATTGAAGATAAAAATTAAAAGGGTAGTAAACCTGCTTTTATTAATGCTTGCAAACATACCAGCGAAAATATACCCGCTAATATATCATCAGCCATAATACCAACACCACCGTGAACGCGCTTGTCTAGCATACGAATTGGGCCAGGTTTGGCTATATCAAAAAAGCGAAACAATAAAAAACCAACTAATAATGTTTGCCAGCTTAACGCGGCCCCAATCATAGTGATGTAATAGCCTGCAACTTCATCCCACACTATTGCAGGGTGGTCGTGTACACCTAAATCATCAGCGGTTTTTCCACATGCCCATATACCAAAAATACTAATTACTACTGCAAATACAATTTGTAGCCATAGCGGGAAGTACATGGTTGTAAAAATAAACGGTAATGCTGCAAAAGTACCAAATGTACCCGGTGCAACTGGCGCAAGGCCAGTACCAAAACCCAAACCAAATAATTGATGTGGGCGCTTTAAATTAAACTGTCTTTTGGAAGTCAAACTGGCTCCTTGGCAAAATGCTCAAAGCCTTGTTGCTCAAAATCAAACTTTTCACCATTATGTAAAAGCTCTATTTGGCCATCGCCACTTTTAATTTGCCCAATGCATGTTGCGTCTACACCATATTGGCGCAGCTTCATTTCTAGCATACTTTTATTACTATCGGGTACCGTAAACAATAGTTCGTAATCATCACCGTAATTAAGAATAAACGGTAATTGATGTTTAAACTCAAGACTTGACCGCATTGCATCTGATGTAGGAATGCTTTGTATATTAACCGACGCATTAACTTGAGACATATCAAGAATGTGGCTTAAGTCAGCTAGTAAGCCATCTGACACATCAATAGCTGATGAGGCAAGGCCTCGTAATACTTGCCCAGCGGCAACGCGTGGTGTTGGAAAGTCAAAGCGTTTATTTAAGTACTTTAAATGCTCTGGCTCAATACTTATGCCTTGTTTACGTGATTCAATTGCAAGCCCAGCATCCCCTAATGGACCAGTGACATAAATCCAATCACCTACTTTTGCGCCACTACGACGAAGTGCAGTGCCTTCAGGTACTGTCCCTTTTGCACAAATAGTAATAGTTAGCGGCCCTTGCGTGGTGTCACCTCCTATAATCTGTACATTAAAGTATTCTGCAATTTCGTGCATGCCTTCAGTAAACTCTTCAACCCACTGTTGGTCAATACTTGGTAATGTTAACCCAACTGATACCCATGTAGGCTCAGCACCCATTGCTGCTAAATCACTTAAATTAACAGCAAGTGCTCTGTGGCCTAATGCGCGAGGAGAAATATCATCAAAAAAGTGTACACCTGCAACGAGGGTGTCTGTTGTAACAGCGAGTTGGCAGTTTTGCGGCACGGTTACTAAAGCGCAGTCGTCGCCAATACCAAGGTTTACGTCACGACGGGTGATCCCGCGACCTTTAAAGTAGCGGTTTATTAATTCAAATTCCTTCATACACAAAAAAGCCGACCTATGCCGGCTCTCCTTTTTAACGTGTACTAACGTGCAAAGCGCTACTCATTAAATTGGCGCGCTTTAAGTGCGTTAGTATTACTTGCGTAAATGCTTAACAGCTTTATCAAGTACACCGTTTACAAATTTATGGCTATCTTCTGCGCCAAACATTTTAGCAAGTTCAATGCCTTCATTGATTGCTACTTTGTAAGGTACATCTTCACGGAATTTAAGCTCATACGCGCTTAAACGTAAGATTGCACGCTCAACCATATCTAAATCATCAAACGGACGTGTTAAATGTGGAGATACAGCTTCGTCTAATTGCTTGTAGTTAACAGCAACGCCGGTAGCTAAATCTTTAAAGTATTCAACATCAATTTTAGTCACGTCGTTTTCGATCAACATTTGTTGTTCGATATCGGCAATTAGATTGCCACTTAATTGCCAAGAATAAACGGCCTGAAGTGCTAAGATACGTGCTTTACGTCTTGCTGCTGGTTTCACAAAAATTCCTTAAACTTAAATTTTATCTAACACATTAACCATTTCAAGCGCGCCTAATGCCGCTTCGCCGCCTTTGTTACCCATTTTGGTACCAGCGCGTTCAATTGCTTGTTCAATGCTTTCTGTAGTTAATACGCCAAATGCAACCGGGATATCATACTCAAGCGATACATTTGCAAGGCCTTTGTTTGATTCGCCAGCAACGAGGTCAAAGTGTGGTGTACCACCTCTGATCACTACGCCTAATGCGATGATTGCATCATACTCTTTTTTTGCTGCAACGCGTTTTGCCGCTAAAGGTAACTCAACTGCACCAGGTACATACACAACAGTAATGTCGTCATCAGATACACCACCGGTACGTTTTAACTCATCAACAGCGCCTTCAAGTAGGCTGCTACCAATAAAGTCGTTAAAACGAGAAATAACGATAGCGAATTTTTTGCCTGGAGCGTACTTATTACCTTCAATAATTTTCATTTGATAACCCTAAAAATATGTTCAAGCGGTTGCGATTGCGCAAAAATTGCTGCGCATCATACCATAAAAATAAAAAAATAGACTAGTTTAAAGCAAACCGCTTATTGCGGCTCAACGTAATCAACCACTTCTAAATGAAAGCCCGAAAGTGCATGATACTTTTTAGGGCGGCTCATAAGACGCATTTGTTTAATACCTAGGTCAGCCAGTATTTGCGAGCCAACACCGACAGTACGCGATGTACCTTTAAATTTACGAGGTGTTACATTTTCACCGGCATCAGCAGCGGCAAATGCTTTTACTGTTGCTTCTAGCTCTTCAGTACTTTCTTGCTTGCCTAAAATAACTAAGGCACCGTCATTTTTAGCAATGTAAGCCATCGCATCAGAAAGACCCCAACTACGGTCCGCACTTCTATCTGAAAGTAAAATGTCGTTAAAGGTACTTTGTAAATGCACGCGAACAAGCGTTGGTTCTTGCTCTTTAATTTCGCCTTTTAACAATACGTAATGTAATTGCCCGTCGATGGTGTCTTTATACGTTACTAAATCAAACTCGCCGTGTTCAGTTGGCAACTTACACTTAGCAACTTGTTCAATTGTAGTTTCGTTTAAATTACGGTATTCGATTAAATCAGCAATAGTGCCAATTTTAATACCGTGCTCTTTAGCAAATATTTCTAAATCTGGGCGGCGCGCCATAGTGCCATCGGCATTAAGTATTTCAACAATAACTGATGATGCTTCAAGCCCTGCTAAACGTGCTAAATCACAGCCAGCTTCGGTATGCCCTGCACGCGTTAAAACGCCACCAGGTTGCGCCATAATCGGAAAAATATGTCCAGGTTGTACGATATCGCTTGGTACAGCACCCTTTGCAATAGCAGCTTGAACTGTACGCGCTCTATCAGCTGCAGATATACCCGTTGTTACACCTTTAGATGCTTCAATCGACATAGTAAAGTTAGTAGAAAACGCTGCGCCATTGTTTTTAACCATTAATGGTAAATCAAGTTGCTCACAACGCTCTTGAGTCATGGTTAAACAAATTAAACCACGGCCATGAGTAGCCATGAAGTTAATCGCCTCTGCGCTAATATGCTCAGCAGCTATTATTAAATCGCCTTCGTTTTCTCTATCTTCATCGTCCATTAAAATAACCATTTTTCCGGCTTTAATGTCGTCGATGATTTCTTGTGCGCTGTGTAAATTCATAAATTTGCTCGTGTAAGTTATCAGTGTCGTTATTTAATAAAACCAGCTTTAGCTAGTAAACTCATTGAAATGTCTGAGCCTGTAGGTTGCTCAGCGCCTTTAATTAGACGTTCTAAATAACGTGCAATTTGGTCGACTTCTAAATTAACCTGCGTCCCCACTTTAAAACCAGCGATGGTCGTTTGCTCGCTAGTATGCGGTACTATTGTTAGTTTAAATTTATTACCTTCAACAGCATTTACTGTCAGACTTATGCCATCAATACATACAGACCCTTTATAAGGGATGTATTTCATTAAATTTTCATCGGTGCTCAACCAGTACTCTGTTGCGCGGGCATTAGGTGTAATGGCAGTAATTGTTGCTATACCATCTACGTGCCCTGACACTAAATGACCACCTAAGCGAGATACTGGCTGCATCGCTTTTTCAAGATTTACAGTTTGCCCTAAAGCATAATGAGCAAAGCCTGTAAGGCTAATTGTTTCGTTAGATAAATCAGCGCTAAAACCATCTATATGTTTATCTACAACAGTTAAACATACACCGTTGGTTGCAATGCTATCGCCAAGTTTTACATCTTTCATATCAAGATCAGCACTTTGGATGCGAATAGCTAAGTCGCCTTGTTTTTTTTGTAGTAAGGCAATTTTACCTGTGGCTTCAATTATTCCAGTAAACATAGTGCTACTCTTTTTATTAAGTGGTTTTAATGAGTTTTTTTACTGCAGTTATACGTAAGTCGTCGCCAATACGTACACACTCATTAAATGTTAAATCAACTGTATTTTGCATACTCGTCAATTCAGGAAAATTTACTAAACTTTTTGCATCACACCCCATTAATTTTGGTGCTAAGTAAAATACAAATTCATCAATTAAGTTAAGTTCAGACATTTTGCCAGCAAGTGTAGCACCTGCTTCTAGCCATACATTATTAATCTGTAATTGAGCTAACTGCTGTAAAACCTCAGTTAAATTAACCTTTGCGTTAATCTCACTTACTTCTATATGCCTTACAAAATGCGGCCACTGCTTTGATTTATCAACCTTGGTGGTAAAAATTATTATGTCATTTTCAATACTAAATAAGGCAAGATCAGGTGTTAATCTATTTTGCGAGTCAATTATAACACGCACAGGTTGGCGAAGCGGTAAATCTGTAGGTAAAGATTGTGGCAATTCGTTTTGGCGTACATTAAGTTTTGCATCATCAACAAGTACGGTATCTGCACCTGTTAAAATTGCGCAGCTTTGAGCGCGATACAGCTGCACATCTTGGCGTGCTACAGAACCTGTGATCCACTTACTTTGACCATTTTTAAGTGCGGTTTTACCATCAATACTTGCGGCCATTTTACATGTTACGTAAGGCAAGCCTTGCTCCATACGCTTAAAAAAACCTAAATTAAGTGCACGAGCTTGTTGCTCTAACAACCCAAATGCAACTTCAACACCAGCATCGCTAAGTATTTTAAGCCCTTTACCAGCTACTTGCGGGTTGGTATCAACCATTGCAGCTATAACTTTTACTACACCTGCGGCTTTTAAACCTTCAGCGCACGGGGGAGTGCGTCCGTAATGGCTGCACGGTTCAAGCGTGACATAAGCCGTAGCGCCTTTTGCCTTCTCACCAGCCACTGCAAGCGCATTAACCTCAGCGTGTCCCTGCCCTGCAAGCTGATGAAAACCTTCACCAATGATTTGGTTGTTTTTAACTAACACACATCCCACATTAGGATTTGGTGTTGTTGTAAACCGACCTTTTTTGGCAAGTTCTATGGCGCGCGCCATATACATTTCATCTTGTTCGGTAAATGGTATTTGGCTTTGCATTATTACTCCCCTAAACGGGCAATTTCTTCACCAAACTCGCGTATATCTTCGAACGAGCGATACACAGAGGCAAATCTTACATACGCTACTTTATCGAGCTTTTTAAGCGCTTCCATAATGCACTCACCGACTAAGTGGCTTGATATCTCGCGCTCACCAGTAGCACGCAATTGAGATTTAATAATATTAACGACTTCATCGACTTGTTCGGTACTCACTGGGCGCTTTTCAAGGGCGCGGTTAAGGCCATTTAGAAGCTTATCTTCGTTAAATGGTTCTCGGCTGCCGTCTTGTTTTATTACGCGCGGCATAACGAGCTCTGCCCCTTCAAATGTAGTAAAGCGCTCGTGGCAATCGTTGCACTCACGACGACGGCGAACTTGGTGGCCTCCACCGACTAGGCGAGAATCAATAACTTTAGTATCTTTTGCGGTACAAAATGGGCAATGCATAACTCGGTACTTCCGTTTTAAAACAAAAAAGGCCGCTAAATAGCGGCCTTTTATCTTAGCAAAAAAATAGGGCCTGTTGGCCTTTCAGGATTAAATTTGTTCTATCTAGGGGTGATTTGATCGCAGCGCGAGGTTTGTAACCTAGTGG
>NZ_PNCW01000310.1:0-249 GCF_005886985.1 Pseudoalteromonas sp. S3178
ATTCAATACCCAGTTAGTTTCGTCAACACTTAACTTCAAAATACGCAAAAGGAATTCTTATGCACCGTATACATATTCTGTGTCTAATTTGTTTGTGGTGGCTCATTACGGTATCGACAGCGGCTGCTAATGAAACTCCTCACCAAGTCAAAGCACTCAAAATCACTACGCTGTCGACCATGCTTGCGGATCGTGGCATTGGCGAGTGGGGATATGCAGCATTAGTTGAAGTGGACGGCACATCGGAAC
>NZ_PNCW01000311.1:0-277 GCF_005886985.1 Pseudoalteromonas sp. S3178
ATTCGCTATATCAAACTGTACTCTAAGCTACTCGCCTGGCCGGCTTCTGTTTGTAAAAGGTTTATGGGATCATCCGTCGTTGTGACTAGTTTACTGTCTTCATCGAGCTGACTAGAAGTGGGCGTGATACGTCGAACAAATCGTCCATCTTTATCGAAACGAATTTCTGTTTCTTTGAGGGTGTCTTCAAGCTCATTAAACAAGCAGGTTAATATCTGTGCTTGTTCTATATCACCGAAATCGAGGCTTTTACATAAGATATTAACCTGCTTGTTTA
>NZ_PNCW01000312.1:0-446 GCF_005886985.1 Pseudoalteromonas sp. S3178
AACTATATAGCGATATCACGCGATGATGTATTTGTGCAGTTAGCGAATCCTGCGTTTGATGCAGCGACCTTTGAGATTTGGGGAGCATTGACACAAGGTGCAAGCTTGGTGCTGCCTCATTCGAATATGGTGCTTGAGGCTGAAGAGATTGAAGCGGTACTGACCGATCATCAAGTCAGTGTTTTATTTCTAACACGGGCTCTATTTGACTCGGTCTATAGCGATTCTCCAGACATGTTTGGGGCACTGAAATACTTAATGGTTGGTGGTGAAGCACTGACGCCTTCGATTATGAATCGTCTTGTGAGTCAATCGGTGCGTCCCCAGCATATTTTAAATGGCTATGGACCGACAGAAAGTACGACTTTTACGACGACATATGAATGTCAACTCAGTGAAGGCAGTGTGCCCATTGGTCAGCCAATCAATGGCCGTCAAGTATATGT
>NZ_PNCW01000313.1:0-257 GCF_005886985.1 Pseudoalteromonas sp. S3178
CAAAATAACATTTTCCACGTTAGTTTAGAGCCTGTCCACTTTATTCAGCCAACCATTTGTACATAACATAGCTATCGACCAAACCCAGCCTAGGATGCTTGTAAGCCTTGGGAATAGTGCCCACAATGGTAAAACCAAGCTTTTGCCAAAGTTTAATCGACAGTTCATTGGTCGATACCACGCTATTAAATTGCATGGCTTCGAACCCCAACGCTAACGCTTGTTGCTGGGAATGTTCACACATCAGCCGTGCAATT
>NZ_PNCW01000314.1:0-262 GCF_005886985.1 Pseudoalteromonas sp. S3178
CCTGAACGCTTACTTCGCGTAGTGCCAGCTCTGGGTAAACCACTTTGAGTGCGCAGCTACCTACGGCAACGGTGTTTTGATCAAATTGTCCATTTGCAAGTAAGCGAGCCGCTTCGTTGGTGCCTTTGGGCACGGGCTTGGTTTGTACCTGATGAGCATTGACCCAATGACCAATTTGGTTCAGAGCTGCTGGGTGGGATGCTACATGCGTAATTTTAGCTGTCTTGTTCAATCCAAAAACACACATTTCGATGGGCATATA
>NZ_PNCW01000315.1:0-301 GCF_005886985.1 Pseudoalteromonas sp. S3178
CCCCTTGCTCGGCGCAAATACGCCTGAATTTGGGATTTCAGTAACTCGCACCCCGCAATGTCTGAATAGTGAAAGTGACTGACATTGGTTTTGCGACACGCCTTTACCAAAAACCGCTTAAACTCATCATAGGGAAAGGCATGAAGATCTGGTAAGCCCCCTGCAAAACTATAGCGGTAGGCCGTACGCTTAGTGCTGCTTACTGGAGTCAGTGTTTTAGCAAATTGCGGCACGAGTTGTGGTGTAAAAGGCACTTTAGTGTCTATCTGTTGGCTACTGAAAATAGGTAGTTCAGTATTGA
>NZ_PNCW01000316.1:0-287 GCF_005886985.1 Pseudoalteromonas sp. S3178
TTCACGCTAATTTCCATATAACCATCATCGGAAGAGCGCCCAATAGCCACTTCTACAAAGCCTGCGGCAGTTGCGGTAGTTTTGGTGAATTTTAATGCGTTACCTATTAAGTTTAATAAAATTTGGCGCAGTCTAACGGGGTCCCCTAGTTGCCAGTTCGGTAACTGGGGCGAAAGATAAAAGGCAAGCTTAAGCTTCTTAGAGTCCGCTTGATATGCAAGTAGCTCTGCGAGTTCTTTAATGATTTCTTGCCAGCTAAATGGTGTAGATTCAAGTTGCATTTTCCC
>NZ_PNCW01000317.1:0-291 GCF_005886985.1 Pseudoalteromonas sp. S3178
AACAGTAACTCCAAGCAAAGGCATTGTGGTTGTAGCTGGTTCGTTAGAGGCAGGAAAGTCTCTACTTAACATTAGTAGGGCTCTGCGTAAATATAATGAGTTACCTATTACTTATATTGTCGGGTTCGCAAAATATAATAGTGAACCTGAGTTTAAAAAACTTCAAATGGACTTAAAATTTTCTGAAGGTCCATGTGGTTTTCACCAGTTTCATGTTATTGAAAAGATGCTTTTACCAATAAATGAACATAAAGAAAATAGCTGGGAAAAAGAACTAGAGCTTTTGAAGCT
>NZ_PNCW01000318.1:0-340 GCF_005886985.1 Pseudoalteromonas sp. S3178
AAACCATTGAGTCGATCCAATCAACTGAAACACTGATCTCACTACAAAACCCAATTCAGCGCACCGTTATGCCCTAGCTTCTTTTTTGTTATAATCGCGGGAATTTTTTGATTAGAGTAGTAAGTAGATGGCCGAGAATAGATTCCATCGTGTAAAAAGCGTATTAGATAGACGCCAAACCGACCTCACAGTGTGCCTAGATGAAGTACATAAGCACCATAACCTGTCAGCGATTGTGCGTACCGCAGATGCGGTTGGCTGTCACCACGTACACGCAGTATGGCCACAAGATCAAAGACGGTTAACAAACAATACCTCTGGCGGCAGCAAAAATTGGGTT
>NZ_PNCW01000319.1:0-311 GCF_005886985.1 Pseudoalteromonas sp. S3178
TTTGTAACTCTGGTACAGAGGCGGTCATGACGGCGCTACGCTTGGCAAGAACGGTGACCAAACGCGATAAAATTGTTCAGTTCTCAGGCGCGTACCATGGTCACTATGATGGCACTTTGGCAACTGAGTCGCCAGAGCAAGGCGTAGAGGCAATGTGCGCTGGAGTGCGTTATGGCGCAATCGCCGATAATCTCGTTTTACCTTATGGTGATGATGAGTCGCTAGAGGTTATTACCCGAGAGGCGCAACATATTGCCGCGGTGATTGTTGAGCCGGTACAAAGCCGTCACCCTGAAAATCAACCTTGGGCG
>NZ_PNCW01000032.1:0-62659 GCF_005886985.1 Pseudoalteromonas sp. S3178
AAATAAGTCCTAAATGTGTAAGCACATTTCAGGACAAGACACCTTAAAGTATAAGCGAGAGACAATGTCTCTCGCTTTATTTACAAATACGCTTGCATCATCGCTGTTTTAATACGTTTCGTGAGCGGGTATTATCAAACCCATTTTGCGACACGTAAAGTTAGTAAAAGATACAAATTCAAATGATTCATTAAATACATTGATTGCTGAAGCGTTTAAGCAAGGCGTTAAACGTGGCTTTAACCGTTCTTTAGATCGCTATATGAGTGGAGCCATTAAAACTAAAAAGGTCCCGCACGAGGACAAGTGGAGTTTACACAGCGCGTCAAAGCAGTATCAAATAAAAACTGATTTACCCACTGTATGTGATGGCAGCCAGTCGGTAACAGTAAAAATTAAGCTTTCTGAATGTGGTTTTGAATAAACATAATGTAGAACGAGTAGAGCTCGGTTTTTAAATCGGGCTCAAAATTTGTATTTTAGTTTTTTACAAGCCATATATTTGTTAGATTCTTAGAGTCCATCAGTTCATTTAATTGTATTACCTTTAAATAAGCACGTTGATTTTTATTATGTTTTTGGCTGATACCAATTTTTGAGTTTTCGAATGTAACCGGTGTGATACTGATATAGTGAAAACTATCTAATCTTATGAGTATTTTATTAAGCTTTTCGTTGCTAATATCTGTATTGAGTGCTTTTCCTAATAATTGATAAAGTGGGACGTTATTTACTTCTACTAAAGACTCCGTATTTCCCTCAGCTATCCAAAAACCCTCATCGTCCCCAAAGTTATCAAGATTTATTTCATTGGTACTACAGATATGAACCATTTCATAAGACCAATGATCTTGAAAAAATTCATAGAGTGCTAATAAGGTTTTTATCTCTAATGGTTGTAGGTGCGGATTGGAGATAACATTTTTTGTAAAACAGTCAAGGTCATCTCTTAGTTTATGAAAAGCAAAAAGGCCACTTTCTGGGTCATCTTTGTCTAGTTCATGATTGTTTTTAGTATGCATCTGTAAAAGAGGCCTATGGATATACATGTCTCCGTTTTTATGTCTGGCATAGTATTTTTCGGATTCGATATCTTGATGCTTATTTTTGAGGATTATAGGGTTTTCTGCCGATCCTAAATTTACATTTTTCATAAGAGTCCAAAAAAACTTTATAGCTTAATTTATGCCTCTGCAGGGCCTAAAAAACAAGGGGTTAATAAAAAAACAAACCGAAAGAAAACAAAAAATAAAAAAACTAACATTATCAATGTACTATGCGTTTATTTTAAGACAGGATTGTGGGTACGTTACTTTTTTCTGCTTAGTATTATAGCTACATCAGTTAATAACTACTAGGTACATAGCATGAACACAACCCCTCAATTAAAACGAATTGTTGCACACTTTGCCACTGAATTATTAGGAGAATTCGACGTAGAAGATCTTTGGCACGATAAGCTATTTAAAAAGGCTTTATGTAACATCTCTGGCTTTAGCTATATAAATTTACAGGGCTTAGATGCTCATGATTTGATAGCCCGATTAGATCATTTAGCAATAAACACAAGGCCTAAGACGTTACAAAAAAATGTGCATATATTTTGTAAGGCCTTTGGACTGCCCAAAACGGTTAGTCCATTAGTTATTTTTTCTTGCTGTATGACGCTCAGTAAACCATTACGCGAACTTGTTGAATACTTACGCGACGATTATGCGAGCGTTATTTTAGAAAAAATAGCTAATGTGCTTGATATTGATGAAGCACTACTCAACAAGCAAATTGGGTTAATTATTGAATCTGGCATGTATTCAATGGATATTGAGATATTTGCAGGGGAAGATGAGTTTTTAATATTACCAAACGCAATTGCTAAAAGCCTGCTCGAGGGTAAGTTAAATAGTGAAAGTGATATTTTATCTAACTTGGTTACTCTTTGTGAAGCTTCTGAGCTTAGCGCTGCTGATTTATCTCACTTAGATTTAAATACTTTACTAAAAGCTACGCAAAATGCGACTAAGACGGGTGATCAAGCATTGAGTATTCTATTCTATGGCGTGCCAGGTTCGGGTAAAACTTCATTGGCGAAATATATAGCGCAAGTCTGTGGTTCACAGTTGCTAAAGGTACAAGCTAAAGGTAGTAACTTAATAAACCCAACAAACGAGCTCGATAGCCGAAGCGCAAGCTCTGAGCTGCGTTTAGAGCACTTTAATGTGGTGAGTAAGTTGGTTGGCAAGCGTAAAAAAACAATGCTGTTACTGGATGAGTGTGAAAACATTTTTGAGCGTGATTTATTCTCTAAAAGCTTCTCAAAGGAGCTACTTCATACTTATATTGAAAATCACCCAGTTGTGAGTATTTGGATCACCAATCATCTAGAAGAGTTACCACAGAGCGTTATTAGACGATTTAATATTGTTTACGAAATTCCTGAGCTAAACAAAACAACTAAAGAAAAAATGATTGGCAAATATGTTAAAGGTTTGAGTGTAGGTAACAGTTTTATAAGTAAATTAGCTACTCAACAAAATTTATTGCCTGCCCATATTGCTAAAGCTGTTCATGTAGCTAGGTTATGCGGATTTAAAGCACAGAGTGCGCGTGAATGCATAGAGGAGAATATTCAAGATACTTTAACTGCATGCGGCTTTTCGGCTCACGAACTAACTTATCAAGCAGCGCAAAAGTTTAATCCTAAAATGGTGAATATAGAGTCTGAGTATGCATCACTCGAACAGGTAGAAGAGGCTGTAATTGAATATTCGAGTTCAAGAACTCTGCTAACGGGCCCACCAGGCACAGGTAAAACAGCTTTTGTTAATTATTTATGCGAAAAAGCTGATTTTAAACTTATTTCTGTGAAAGCATCTGACTTATTAAGCAAGTGGGTTGGCGAAAGTGAGCAGAATATTGCTCAACTATTTAAACAAGCTACACAAGAAGGAAGTGCAATATTTATTGATGAGGCAGATAGCTTGCTATGCAGCCGAGAACAAGCGGCTGCAAGTTGGGAAGTGCAAACAGTTAATGAATTACTTTGCCATATGGAGCAATTTCAACTCCCACTTTTTGCAGTAACTAACTTTGCTAAAAATTTAGATAAAGCGGTAATGAGGCGATTTGATTTTAATTTAAATTTAACCTATTTGACTCCGGTACAGTCTAAGCAATTATTTAAAGATACATTAGGCCCAGGAGTGTTAAAAAAGCACCTAATGCATGAGTTATACAAGCTTACAAAGCTCACACCTGGTGATTTCGCTATTGTAAAAAGGCAAATGAAGTTTTCAAAAAAGCGAATGACTCAAGAGCGAATGTTATCGATTTTACAAGAGCAAAACGACCTAAAAGAGGGCGGAAAGCAGAAGATTGGGTTTGTTATTTGAATCTGTAATATACTTGTCTACTATAAAACATTGTATTTAAAGTTATAATTAAAGGGAAAAAAGTTATGAGTGATACGAAAAGATTAGATTTATCAAAATTAAAAAAAACCAAGAGAACACCCGACTTATACCAAAGGGAAGCGGCACGAAAATGGCTTGAAGCTAATCCAAAAGTGTACAAGTTAGTATTAGAGATAATTGACTTTTGCGACCAATATAGAGTTGAAGGTATTGAGTTTGGTTGGTTTAACCGAGAATCAAGCCATGTTTTTAAGTACGGTAAAGACTCAGTAGGCTCTAGGCTGAGTATTCGATGCAAACAAATTGGCTGTACGATAACAGTAACGCTACCTCAATCAGAAAATATACCTAAAAGTATTCAGAATTTATTTGTTGAAGAAGATAATGAACTAAAACATAGAATATTATTTGAGGCTGATTTAGATAATCAGAGTAAGTACGATGAATTACTAAAAATAATAAAAACAAATGTGATTGCTCCACTGTCAAGCCATGATAAGTTTGAGGAAGAAGAGCCAGAAGAATATATTAATGAATTTATTAATACTATTTATAGATTAAGCAAAACCACAGATACTGAGAAAGATGCTCTCGTTAAAGTTAGAATCGGGCAAGGTAGATATAGAGCGGCTTTAGATGATATTTGGAAAGGCTGCGCTTTAACAGGCATAAAATGCAGAGATTTACTGCGCGCTTCACATATCAAGGCCTGGCGCGATGCTGAGGCCCATGAAAGGATAGACCCATTCAATGGTTTGTTGCTTGCTGCACATTTAGATGCGTTATTTGATAAAGGCTTGATAAGCTTTGACTCGAATGGTTTTATTTTGATATCAGACTTGATAAGCGAATCAGATTTAAATAAGTTATCGATTGATAAAAGTATGCAACTTGAAATGCCGCCAGAAACACACGAATACATGAAGTGCCACCGAGAAAAGTATGGTTTTGAATGTTGATATAAAAGGTTATCAATGAATTCACGCCGTCACTTTTCAATTTTAGAGCTTGTGCCAATAGCACCAAGCTCTATCTCGACCCACCAGTTGCAGCAAAAATTGCTTGAACGTGACTTTGATATTTCAATTCGTATGCTGCAACGCGATCTACAATCACTTTACGAGCAAGGTTGCTTTGGGCTTGAAAAAGATAGCCGCAGTAAGCCCTATGGCTGGTCTATCAATGCGCAGTGGCGAAGTAGCAACTCAAGAGTAATGAGTACCGAAGTTGCAGAGCATTATTTGCTGCTAGAGCAATTACTACCGCAATCTGTACCGAGCGATGTTAAACAGTCGGTAAATATTAAAGCAGAGCAGGCGCTTAAACGTGTTAATGGGCATGTGCCTGACTGGCTTTCAACTCTGCCTAAGCCTTCGTTAAAAGTGAATATTGATAGCAAATTAGTTGCGCAAATTGAGCATGCGATTAAGCATAAGCGTGCAGTGAGCACTGAGCTTTATAGAGTACTTTACGATGAGGCACATTGGCTAAAATTTTCTGAGTTGAGTTTTTATAACTTAGTTGAGCAAGGCGGTGTGTTGATGGCGCAGTTTATGGTGGGGGAGCTTCACGATAAGTGCTATCAGATGCCGGTTTATCGCATTCGCAATGTACACATTTTGCAAAAAACACGACGAGAGCCAAGCACTGAGCAGTTAAAGTCGTTACACAGTGCGATTAGTAAAGGCATGTCGCAAGAAGCGATTGAGTTAGTTGTGAAAGTGCCTAGCCACTCTGCGGTTAATCAAGGCTTTATTGAGCTTGGCGAGCTGACTGACAAGCAAAAGATTGATGATAAAAACGTATTACTCACTTACCAAACTATTGATAGCGAGCAATTGACCGATGAGCTATTTAAATTTGCCCATTGGCTCGAGGTTGTTAAACCCGAAAAGCTGCGACAAAGAATTGTTAGCAAGCTTCAAGCGGCCGCAAATATTTATAAATAACTCCTACTAGTTTTGGTGCGTCAAAAATTGACGCACCTGTTTGCTATGCTCCTTTAAAAGTTAAGGAGTAGTTATGTTTCAATTAATTCAGCAAAATGATGGTTTATCAATCGGTGTATTTGGCATTGGCGGGTGTGGCTGTAATACGCTTAACAGTATTTTTGAACAACGCGAGTCTGAGCAGGCGCACTTATACAGCGTTAATACCGACAAAGTGGTGCTTGAACATACGCAAAGTGATGAAGCGGTACTGATAGGTGCAGAGCTTACTCATGGATATGGTGCAGGAGCAGATCCTAAAGTTGGGCTGCAGGCAGCAGAAGAAAGTAAAGATCAGCTTTTAACGCTTATTAATGGTTGCGATATAATACTCTGTGCAACAGGATTGGGTGGCGGTACAGGGACTGGCGCTAGCCCTTACATTGCACAACTTGCTAGTGAGCAAAATAAGCCAGTGATATTTGTAGCTACATTGCCATTTAGTAGTGAAGGGCAGTTTAGAAGCAATATAGCGCAAGCAGGTTTAAATGAGCTTAAAGAGCATGCTAATGCTGTTATTACTCTCCCAAACGATCAACTTATTGAAGTGCTAGGTAATGATATTGGCTTATTTGATGCCTTTAAGCATAGCAACCAAATACTCCACTCACTGATAAAATCACTCATCGATATGCTTTGCTATCAAGGCTTAATAAACGTTGATTTAAATGACTTTGCTAAAATTATGGATTGCCAGGGAGATGCTGTACTGGGTGTTGGCAAGTGCAATGATGAAAGCGAGCTTACTACAGCACTTGATAGTGCACTCAATAACCCACTTGTTAATCAGGTCGATATGTCATCAAGTACGGGTGTAATAATACAAGTCAATTGCAAAGATGAAATTTCACTAGGTAGTTATAACCTCATTACCGATACAGTACGTCAGCAAGTAAGCTCAAATGCTTTAGTTATTTGTGGTGTTTCAAAAATAGAAAGCTTATCAACCAATTATGAGCTGCTAGTTATTGCTACGGGCGCGAGTTCTAAAATGGTTATTGATGACTTGAATAAAGACAAACAGCCTGAAGAAAAAGAACCTAATAAAGCCAAACCAGAAACAACTGACATTTTTGATATTCCTGCTTTTATTCGCAATCAAGCTCCGGCTCCATGTACAAAATAAAAATTTGCTACTGTTCAATCAGTACAGACTCATCAACAGTTTTGTATCGATATGATGACTATAAACATGAGTCATACTAAGAATAGAAATTAAAAAATACACCATTTATACACAAATTATTTTAAGTTGTTGTTTTTAAAGAACTAGGCGGGGGTTCAAATCCCCCCAACTCCACCAATAACGGTTTTTAAATTCGTTTGTTTAAAAACCATAAAAAACCCGCAACTTGAGCAATCAGGTTGCGGGTTTTTTTATAAATATAGTTTTACTGAAAATGATTACTTACTGTACAAATTTAGTTTTAGGTTGCTATTTCAATGTGTGATATTTAATACCAAAGCAGTGCATTATAATATTTAACTGTTTTTTATAGCGCGTAGTTTCATTTTTATAGCTATAACAAAAATGCTCAATAAAGAAAGTAAGCTTATTAACAGCGTTAAACTTAATACTGGGTTGCCTTTTGCTGGTGGTTCGCTTTTGGTATTTGGCTTATCGGTACTTTGGTGCTGCCTAATATAACTTTGGCTTATCCAATCTACGGCGTTAATCCAGTGTATTTTAGCGGAGTCGTCGCTCTGAAGAGCGCTCATTTTATGAGAGTCGTTATCTAGGTTTTTTGCAAGTAGAATGATCTGTTTCCAGAATTCATTTTTTGGCCCTAAATCGTCTATTTCTTGAAGGTGTTGCTGTAACTTAGCTCCGCCCATGGCGTTTACATTTGCTTGGCCTAGAGTTTTTGCATAGCTATTTATATATGTAGCAAACTTACTAAAGTATTCATTATTTTCTGTTGAATCTGTTTTAGTACCTTGCTCAGCGATAGCCATTTGGGGTTGATGCTTAGTGCTGTTTTGCTCATTTAAAAATAGCTTGTATTGTTGATAACTTAATTTACTTTGCACTAACTCATCAGAAGTAAATGTACTTTTAATAACGGTATAGCTAGTGCTTAAGCCAAATAAAGTAACAATAAAAAGCGCTAAATAGCACAAATATAATGCGCTTTTTAGCGTGTTACTAAGTAGTTTTGTTTTAACATTTGTTTGCTCAAAAACAGTGTTTAGTTGTGCTTTTTTAGTTTGTACTGCGCTGTTTTCATCGTTAGTTTTTACAGGAACTTTTTTATCGTTGTTTTGAATGTGCTCGGGGCAAACTAGTTGAGTGTTTTGTGATTGAATAACAGGAGCTGTACGCTCTGGCTCTACTTTAGTTATTAAGCCGAGCTTTTTTAATGATGACTCCGTTTTAACAGCATCAATACTTGTTAAGTCTTTTTTTAAAGCATAAGACTTACCATCAAATAACTGAATGACGATGTCATGAGGGATCTTTAAAAATTGCCCAAGCTGCTCCTGAACAGAAGTAATATCAGCATCTTGATGTAACTGGCCATTAAAAATAATTTTAAATGTAGCGCTCACGTTAGTTTCCTAGTGTAACTCCTTGTTGGAGTGTTTTTTTTATTTTTATACACCCGATTAATTTAACAGATAAACATAACCCTTACTACGTCCATACTCATGATTTTTACTTAAAAACCTTTACTAGCAGCATTAAGGTTTTTAATGCCAGTTATCTATTTATAGATTAGTTAATGGGGTTACAGATTGTTTTACAGTGTTGGTAGGTTTATTCTGTGTTGCTTTATCTAATAATGTCTCTAGTGGTTTGTTTCTTACACACATGAGTATGTTATTCATTGCTTGGCATGTGCCTGATGCTTTTTTATCGTGTGTTGTATAGCTACATTCTTGATTTACAGCTTTTTCTTCACATGCTTGCCAAGGCGCACTTGAGCCATGACCTGCGTGGCTTATTACTGAGCACGATGTAATTAATAAAAAGCACGCTGATAAATTTTTAATTATTTTCATAGTTATCTCACTTAATTCTTTGGTAACAGGCTAGCGGGCGATGGCCCCTTTAAAGCAACCAATAAACATATTTTCAGCTACGCCTGCTGCGTGGTAGTGGTAACCGCGAGTATCGTCAGAGTGGCCTCTGCATTCATCTAAATCTGTTGGCTCTGTGTTGTCTTCGTTAATCATTCCAAATATACCAAAACCATCAAGGGCGTAACCCATCATGGCTGCGTGACCATCCGATTGAATTTGTGTTTGGCTACACCCCGCCTCACCATGATAGTGATAACCAGCCACTAAGTTAATGTGGCCTGCGCAATCGTCAAAGGCGGCAATTGTATAAGCACCTAAAATAGCATCTACAGGAGCAGGGGCTGCGAGCACTACACCGTTTAATGCAACACCTACATTTGTATTGCCAATACTGTTATTTTGAGTTGAAGCAACGGGCGTGATTGGAATTAAAAATGATTCTGATATACCGCCATCAACATAATCAATAGAGCACTCTACACAGTGATTTTGATATTGCTCTTCTACGTTTGGCCTTGCTGCACCGTCACATGACTCTTGCGTGTCGGTTACATTTACAAGCCCAGTTCCTTCGTCATAAAGCTGCCAATGGCTATCGTTATACAAAGTAGGTAGGTTTAAAATAAAGTCGCCAGTAATATCGTAAACCTCACCGCCGCCATCAAACCAGATCCCAGTATATTTTTGGGGCAAAATACGCCAATTTCATAATTAGAGGGAGCGCCAGCAATATCAATCTTATAGCAAGAAGCCTCGTCGCCATTACTCAGTGTGCATGTTTGAGTGCTTATTGATGAGATAAGCGCATCACTTTCAAAGTTAAATGGATCAACCTCTACAATAAGATCAGTTGAGGCTTCAGTGGTGGTATCGTCTGTAGTTGTTGTATCACTAAGTGTTGTGCTGTCGCTACTACCGCCATTACAAGCTGCCAAGCTTAGAAAAGCTAAAAGTAATGTAACTAGCTTTAAGACATGCGTGTTGAATTTGCTCATTAAATATATCCGGTAATGAAATTGATTGTATAATATTTGTTAAATGTGCAAAAAAAGTGCAAAAACCTCGCAACATAGTACATGGCTAGATTAAGGCCGATGATTGGAATATTTTAATACCGTTTCATTTTTGGATTAGTGAAGTTAATGGGTGTGCTTTTTGATTAATTATCATCAGGCAGTTAATTAATAGGAAGTTATACCAATTCGCTTAATTAAGTGAGCTATTCTGATGTGAGAAAATCGTGTCGATAACTAGGAAAAACTTTCTTTATTTGGTTGTTCTATATAAGAAATTTATAACGCAGTTAGCGTCTGATTTAATCCCTCAAATTGAATAAGTATTATTGCGGATTAATGGTATTAGTTAGGGAAGTGAAATAGCAATTGCTTCGCTAAAAGTAGCGAAGCAACAATACAATTTAAACGTTTATTTAACCGCTGCTTTAATAGGTTTTTCGCCATCAAATAGCTCAAAAATACGGTTACTATTAAATGAATTTGTAGCTATGTGTAGCAATGCATTGGCTACATTTTCGCGACTAATTTTAGCTTTTGATCGATCGTTAGGGCGCTCTGTTGTTACTTCCAATGAGGCACTTTCGTCGGTTAACGTTCCTGGGCGTACAATTGTATAATTTAAACCACTGTGAATTAAATGCTCATCAGCCATATGTTTTGCAACTAAATAGGGTTTTAAGTCGCTTTCTATTGCATCGGGATCGTCTGCTCCAATAGAGCTGACCATAATAAAGTGCTTTACACCGTGCTCTTTAGAATACGTTGCCGCTTTAGTTGCTGCCCACAAATCAATAAGTACGGTTTTATCTGTACCTGTGCTTCCACCAGAGCCTGCAGCAAAAATAACTTGGTCACAGCCATTAACTGCATTTGAAAAGTCACCTTCTAAATCTTGTTCAACAATACTTAAAAATGGGCTATCTAAATCACTCAGTTTGCTTTTGTCTCTTACAAGTGCAACAACATTTTGCTCGTTTTTTAAAAGTAGCTCGGTAGCCATTTTACCAATTTGACCACTTGCGCCAATAATTAAAGTCTTACTCATAATTAACTCCTTCTCAATATAGTGTAAAAGTTATTTGTACAAATAGACCTTGGGGTAGGGGTTTATTTTTAAAGGGTAGAATGAGGTTTAAATGAGCTAATTTTAAAAAACATGATAATTTAAAGTTATTACTTAACTGGGTATTAAAATTAGCTATTTTTAAGGCGTTTTTTAGAACTTTTTATTCGATCATTATACTAACTTCGGTCACATAATTATGGTGGTATAAGCTAATCCGTACACTGCGTTCTTGGTAGTTATAATAAAGGGTTTTGTAGGTATTATTACCTTTACTTTTTATTGGCTCACCTAATGCCTGCAAATAAAACTGTGATATAGCCTCGACTGATGATGCTAAATAGCCAGTGCGCACCATAGGGTATTCGTTTGTAACATCTAAAGTTGTAACAAACTCATCTGGCAGGGGGATTTGTGTAACGTCTTGGCTCATTGCGCTAAATGGTAAAATACACATTAGCGATATTACAAAGGTGAATATTTTCATGGGAGTCCTTTTAAGTGAGTAAATTCCTTTTACAGGCACTATTTTACGTAAAATTACGGTGATGTCATTTAAATTTTATTACGTATTAAATCACGAACAATAAATCGTGCAGGGTGAATCGCTTGGCTTACGCGCTCACTTAAAGGGCGAGGTTCGTTGTTTAAACAACTAATAAAGTGCTCACTCAACAGTGGTGCGCTACATAATGCACGAGCGCCAAACCCTGTAAAAATATGCAGGCCTTGTTGTGGCTTATTAAGTTTCTCATATTGATAGCGTTTACCTAAGCGTAAGTTAGCAAAAGCGATTGTGTAGTCACTTTGCTCGCACCACTGACCAGCCATAGGAAGGTGGTCGATAAATGTGCAGCGCACAGCCGCTTTAGCAGATGTTATTTTTCCTAGCGTGGTTGCAAAATCGCTTTGCTGATAAAAGCTAAGCAGCTGCTTATGATTTAGTTGGTTGTCTTGCTCTGTAACAGCTCTGCTTTTAGTGTTTTTTTCAAATGTGGCTCCCATACAATGGCTATCTAAATATGCAGGGGTAAAGTAGCCTTTATGGCAAAGCACAGTTTTAAGTTTATGTGATTGCTCACTTGCCTCAATATGTGAAACTTGTCCGCGTACGCCTACTATAGGGAGCGCTTTTGTTTGCTCAAATGCATCGCTATGCTCGCCTGCACAAATAATTATATCGCTAAATGGGCCAAACTTTTGGTTGTTACTGATTAAATACCAGTCTTTATCTGATTTATTTAATTGCTCAATATTACAGTTAAACATGCTATTAAATGGCGTTAGATTATTTGCGGCCTTTAACATTGTATCAACGAGTTGCACAGGGTTAACCCAGCCACCTTGTTCAAAAAATACGCCAGAGTAGCCTGTTGCTACACCTGCTATTTTATCGCCTTGTTCGGCAGTGACATTGCGCATTAGCTGCTCAGGCCAGAGTTGTTTTTGCTCTAAATTTTCGTGTTTATCGGCTAAGGGCTTTTTTACTGCATGCTGTAATACGCCGCACCAATCGTGATCAAAACTAAACCCATCTGTACATAATTGATTATAAAAACGTTTGGCATACAAAAAGCTATGAGCAAATAACTCACTATGTGGTGAATTTTTAGCTTGTAAATGAGGATACACAGCGCCTTGCACATTATGTGATGCGCCCATTGCAGGTTTTTCATCTTGGCAAAACAGTGTGCTTGAAATACCGCGCTTAGCTAAGCTATATAAAATGCAGCTACTGGCTATACCTCCGCCTATTACAGCCACATTTTTAAGCTCGCTGGTGTCTTGGTTAAAATATGCAGGGGACGATTGCTGACTATTTGGCGCTGCTAGGAAGCCTGTTAGCATTTCGCGCTTACGAGCAAAGCCTTTAGCTTTTTGTATTGTAAAGCCTGCTTCAATAAGCCCTCGGCGCACAAACCCTGCAGCGGTAAATGTTGCAAGCGTTGCAGATTCGCGCGAAATATCAACCATGGCATTAAACACACTTTGTTGCCACATATCAGGGTTTTTACTTGGTGCAAAGCCATCTAAATACCACGCATCTACTACCCCTGTTTGCGGGTAGCTCATTGTGTTTATCGAATCGAGTACATCGCCAAAGTATAAATCGAGTATAACTTGCCCGTTATTAAACTCTATTCGGTGGCAGCCTTGTAAATTAATAGGGTAATTTAGCGTTAGCTGAGCACTTAAGTGGCTTAAAGTAGGCCAAGCGGTGAGTGCTTGTTTTAAGTCATTTACCGTTAGCGGAAATTTTTCAAACGAAACAAAATGTAGGCGTTTTACTCTTTTATCACATTCATTTTGAACTTGCGTGCGTTCTAAGTGGTCATTAAAGCATTGCCATGTATTTAAAAAATTTAAGCCTGTGCCAAAACCAGTTTCGGCAATAACAAAATGTGATTGGTCATGATTTTGTAACCGTGACTCTATATTGTTTTGTTGATAAAACACATAATGGGATTCAGCAAGGCCATCGTCATTAGAAAAATAAACATCGTCAAAGTTGTCGGCAACGGGCGTGCCTAAGTTATTAAAGTGTATTTTGGCGTTTTTTATCATGACTTATTACATTTATAGAGTGTATTTTTTTAATTATTTTACTGGTTTTCTTTGAAATAGTCTGGCGTTATTTATAAGCTATAACTTCAGAGTACAAGTGTACGCTAGAAAGCTGACCACTTAGCGATTAAAATCAGCGTAAAATAGAACACAATTTAGTATTAAGCTAAGGGAATTACCCATGAGAAGAGCCGTAATTACGGGCATCGGTGTTGTATCAAGCATCGGTAACAACAAAGAAGAAGTATTAGAGTCGTTAAAAACTGGCAAAAGCGGCATCGCTTTTAACCAAGAATTTGCCGATTATAAGTTACGCAGTAACGTATCTGGTAAAATTGACATTGACGTTAAAGAGCACGTAGACCGCAAAGCTATGCGTTTTATGGGCGACGCAGCTGCTTATTCTTACATTTCAATGCAGCAAGCAATTGAAGATGCAGGCTTATCTGACGATCAAGTATCTAACGAACGTACTGGTTTATTAGTTGGCTCAGGTGGTGGTTCATCTAAGTGGCAAGTAGAAGCTGCTGACATTTTACGTGAAAAAGGCGTAAAACGTGTAGGTCCTTACATGGTTCCACGTACTATGGCGAGCACTACATCAGCATGTTTAGCGACTCCTTTTAAAATTAAAGGCGTTAACTACTCAATTAGCTCTGCTTGTGCAACATCAGCGCACTGTATTGGCCATGCTGTAGAGCAAATTCAACTCGGTAAGCAAGATGTAATTTTTGCTGGTGGCGGTGAAGAACTTCACTGGACATTGGCAATGGAATTTGACGCAATGGGCGCTCTTTCTACTAAGTACAACGAAAGCCCAGAAAAAGCTTCACGCACATATGATGCTAACCGCGATGGTTTTGTTATCTCTGGTGGTGGCGGTATTGTTGTGGTTGAAGAGCTTGAGCATGCACTTGCTCGTGGCGCGCACATTTATGCAGAAATAGTTGGTTATGGTGCAACATCTGATGGCTACGATATGGTTGCTCCATCGGGCGAGGGCGCTGTACGTTGTATGCGCCAAGCAATGCAAGATGTAGAAAGCATTGATTACTTAAATACGCACGGCACCTCTACTCCGGTAGGCGATGTTAAAGAGTTAGGTGCGATTCAAGAAGTGTTTGGTGGTAATTCACCAATGATCAGCGCAACTAAAGCTATGACCGGTCATGCTTTAGGTGCTGCAGGTGTTCATGAAGCTATTTTCTCATTATTAATGTTAGAGCACAGCTTTGTAGCGCCTTCTATTAATATTGATGAGTTGGACGAGCAGGCAGAGGGTTTAAACATTGTAACCGAACGTCGCGATGTTGAGCTAAATACAGTTATGTCTAATAGCTTTGGCTTTGGTGGCACTAACGCTACTTTAGTTATGAGTAAATACAAAGGTTAATTTTAAGCAAGCCCTAAAGTGCAATAACCCAGGGCTAGTTGCTAAAAACAAAAAAGGAAAGCCTCAGCTTTCCTTTTTTATTGAGCGAAGGGTTATATTAACCTTCTTCGTGCTCTTGACGTGCCTGCTCAATCTCTTGTGCAAGTTCACGTGCTTTTTGTTTGGTTTTTTCAGTAAGCTCACCTGCGGCTTCTTTGCTTTTAACCCATGCATCAACAGCAATTTCTTTACCGTCGTCGTACATGTCTAAGCCCATTGCTTTACTTTCTTGCATAAGCTCGTTTAACGATTCGTCGTTTTTAAGCTCGTTTGTTTTATCTTTAACATCTTCCCATGCATCACCAAGCTTTTCTTGCATTTGCGCGCTTTTATCTTTTGCATCTTCTTTTACTTCTTGAGCGTCTTCACAACCCGTTAAAGTAATTAAAGTGCCTAATAAAGCTAAACCTGCTAATTTGTTCATGTGCGATCTCTCCTTGGAGACAAGTAATTAATTCACACTAACTATAGAACAATGAAAATGAACACACCTGTAACAAAGCGATTAAATTTTAAATTAATGGATGAGCACGATTGGCTGCTGTTATTTGAGCTCGATCAAAACCCGGCTGTAATGCAGTTTTTAACTCGAGGGATACCCACATCCTTAGATAAAATTAAAAACGAAGGTATACCTCGTATGCTTGAATATAAAAATGAGCTAAAAGGGTGGGGGCTTTGGGCTATAAGCATTAAGCCTAGTAATACTTTTATAGGTTGGGTTTTAATAAGACCAATGCACTTTTTTAGTGATAAGCCTAACTTTAGTGATATTGAAATAGGCTGGCGTTTTAAGCAGCAAAGCTGGGGAAATGGTTATGCAACCGAAGCTGCAAAGGCATTGTGCGATGAATTAGTGAAACAAGCAGATGTTAAAAAAATCAGTGCAACTGCAATTACAGATAACTTAAGGTCTATTAATATTATGAAAAAATTAGGGCTTACCTTTATAAAAAGTTATACACACACAGATGAACACGGTGACTTGCCCGCAGTTTTATACGCTAAAACACTTTAAACTAAGACTAAAATTTACCTGTGCAAACATTGACCTGAGCATAATTGATATGCATAAATGTGTTTGGGTAACTTAAAAAATAATAAATTAAGGATGTTGTATGGGATTATTTTCACCAAATAAATTAATAGTAAAAAGTGTGTTTATTTTACAGCTGTGTGTATTTGGCGCAGCAGCTGAGCAAGTTACTCAAAGTGCGGTTGCGATGCCTGACTCATTTAGTGCCGACGCCGCTAAAAGCATATTAGAACAAGGAGGTAATGCTGTAGATGCTGCCATTACAGCGCAGTTTGTACTTGCAGTTACATTACCCGAAGCCGGAAATATTGGCGGCGGTGGCTTTATGCTTATTCAAAAAGACGGTCAGGGCGACTTTATAGATTATCGTGAAACAGCGCCTACGGCAGCTCATCGGGATATGTATTTAGATGAGCAAGGCAATGTTGTTCCTAACAAATCAATATATGGCATTCACGCAAGCGGTGTACCGGGCAGTGTGGCAGGTATGTGGCTGGCTCATCAAAAACACGGCACGTTAAAGTGGGAAGCATTGGTACAGCCTGCTGTTACGTTAGCTGAGCAAGGCTTTGTAGTGCCTCCTAAATTAGCTCAGGGAGTAAGTCGTTATATTGCGCATTTAAAAGCAAAACAAATAGATGTGAATTTTGAAAAATATTTTGCTGATGTAAAAGCGAATAAAGTATTTAAGCAACCTGAGCTTGCAGCTACATTAAAACGCATTCGCGATAATGGTCAAGATGGGTTTTATAAAGGCGAAACTGCAAAAATTATTGCCAAATTTATGCTCCAACATGGCGGTATTATTAATCAAGATGATTTAAAAAATTACACGGCTAAATCGCGAACACCTATAAAAGCAAGTTGGAACGGCTATGAAGTATTAACATCACCGCCACCAAGCTCTGGCGGTATCGCTATTTTACAATGGCTCAAAATGTTTGAGCTAAAAAAACCAGATATGGGTTTAGTACATAACTCCACGCAGTATGTGCATTTACTTTCTGAAATAGGTAAACGCGTATTTGCTGATAGAGCAGAGTATTTAGGCGATCCTGATTTTTTTGATGTACCAGTTAATGCACTTACAGACATTAATTACCTTAAAAAGCGTAGCGACGATATTTCGTTAACGGCTATTTCTACAACCGAAAACATTAAACCTGGTTTAAAAGAAAGTGAGCAAACTACGCATTTTTCAATTGTTGATAACATGGGGAATGCAGTCGCAAACACTACAACCATAAATCTAGGTTTTGGAAGTGGGGTTGTCGTTGAAGGCGCAGGGTTTATTTTAAATGATGAAATGGACGACTTTAGCGCCAAGCCAGGCGTTATGAATGTATTTGGCGCAATTGGTGGTAAAGCAAACGAGATACAACCTAACAAGCGTATGCTTAGCTCTATGACACCAACCATACTGTTAAAAGATAACAAAGTAAAAATGGTAACAGGCTCACCGGGTGGCACGACTATTATAAGCTCTGTTTATGAGTCTATTTTAAATGCCGTAGAGTTTGATATGAGTGCGGTTGATGTTGTAAACAGCACGCGTTTTCATCATCAACTTTGGCCTAAAAACGTAATTAGAACACATAGCGGTTTAACTGATAACGTTAAAGCAGAGCTTATAAAAATGGGTTACGCCCTTGATGAGCGACACTTTGGTGATTTACATGTCATTATTAGTAAAGAGGGTAAATTAGACGCCGCTTCTGAGAGTTCAGGACGTGGTAAGTCAATTGTTTTTTAATAACTTAAACGCTGGTTTATAGGTTTACTAATACAATAAAACACCGCGCTAGTAATAATAATTAAAGCGCGGTGAATTATCTTACTAAGCGTCGATTAAATCTTCGACACCAACAATAAGCCAAGGAGCGTCGTCTGAAATAGCGCGCTCTAAGTGCCAAATTTCTAAAATTGGCTGTTCTTTTTTATCACCTAAGTCGCGGTACTTACCTTTAAAGCGAATACTTACTTGCCACACAGAGGCTGTAATATCTGCGCGAACAAGCTCAGCATCAATAAACATTACTTCTGTTTCTACGCTTTGTATTGCTTCGCGTTCAGCTTTAAACTCTGCAACAAGCTCTGGGCTTAAATATTCTGCCATAGTGGCGTAATCAGCATTATTCCAAGCACTTTGCAGTGTGTGGTAATGATTACGAGCACCTTGTAAAAAACCATTAACGTCAAAATCAGGCGGCAAATTAAAAGGTACGTTTTCACTTTGTGGGGCACTATTTGCAAAGCCTGTGTTTGTAGGTTGCTCTATAGGCGCTTGCTTAAACGCATTTTGCGACATGCTTGCATTGGCAAGCTGAGGAGAATGTTTTGCGCGCATAAAACCGGTGATCAGTTTAAATAAAATAAAAAGTCCCCCAGCTAATAAAATTATCTCTAAAAGTTGAAAGCCTTCAAAGTCATCGCCTAACATCGCAGCAATTAAGCCACCGGCTAAAAGCCCGCCAAATACACCGGCCATAATCCCTTTTTTATTCGATTTAGCTTTTGGAGCTGTAGAAGCTGGAATGTCAGATTGTTTGTTTTGTGTTGTTTGCTGTGTGGTTGGTGTTTTACCACGTTTACTACTGCCAAATTTTTTGCGTGCGTGTGCATCAAAACTTGCCGTACAAAGCAATGCAAGTAATGAAAATATAACAATGATGTTCTTCATGTAATTCCCTAAATAAGACTGAGCGGCGAGTATAATTAACTTTTCAGTAAAATCTAATAAATTACGTTAAAAATCAATATGATTGAGCGTAAATTGAGCAGCTATAGGTTTATATACAAAAAAGCCGCACAGTAAACACTGTACGGCTTTTCAAAATAACTAACGAGTGACTATAACCAGCGAATAGCACCCGTAACGCGTTCGTTATACACATTAATAGGTGCGCCAGCATTAGCCACTAAAATGGTATCTGCTTGTGTACCTCGGTTAATATGGCCTTCAAAACGCTCATCGCTAAAGTCGTCATCACCAAAACCAAACGACTGGTTGTCAGAAGGTACAATAAATACCGTCATTGGGCCAAAGTCTGACTCAAATATTAAGTGTAATCCTTCCTGACCTTTAAAATCACAAAACATAGCGTAGGTAATTTTGCCCGGAAGCTCTTCAATGTGTCCGCCAAGCATAGCCAGCTTATCGTTTACGCTTTGTAAGCTAATCGCATCTGTTTTATCTAGTGCACTAATTTCGTGGTAAACATGTGTTAAGGCATGTTCACCTGCTTCGTGAGCAATGTGCTGTTCAGAGCTAAAAAAGAACGCGCCCATTGCTACAAAAAAAGATGCAGCAAGTGCTAAATGCACACGGTCAAACTTAAAACGCGAGCGGGCATCTACCACATTTTTACCAGACGCTTGTTCTTCTTGCAGTGCTTTTTCTTTTAAAGAGGTATTTAAAAGAATTCGCTCAGCAAGGTTATCTGGCACAGGTATATCTAGCGCGTCTTGAATTTGTTTATCAAAATCTTTCATATCGTTAATAAAGCTTTGTCTCTGAGAGCTTTCTTTAGCAAACTCCAAAAGCTCTTTTTCTAAATCGTTTGGCTGCGCAATAGTGCGGCGACGAAACTCAAGATCATCCATTATTTTGATGCTCCTTTAAGTTGTTCATCATCACGGCTTAAAGCCTCTTTAAGTTGGTTTCTGGCACGGTATAAACGAGTCATTACCGTGTTTTTATTTAAATCGAGTATCTCTGCAATCTCCTCACCAGAGCAGCCCATTACAACTTGAAGTAGTAATGGTTCTCTGTATTCATCAGATAGCATCGCAATTTGGCGTTGTATAACTGTTTGTTCCATTTCATCATCAAGTGAATGGCTCGTTTCATCAACAAGGGTATCGTTTTCTACATCGCTGTAATCAAACTGTTTACGTTCAAAACGACGTGCGTTTTCTCTGCGTAAAATAGTCAGTAGCCAAGGCTTAGCTGCTTTTTGATCCAGTAATGAATCAAGCGAGCGCCAAGCACGTAAAAACGTCTCTTGCACTAAATCATCTGCTATATGTGGGTCACGGCATAACCAATAAGCAAAGCGATAAAGCTCCTTATTGTATACATGCACCAAGGCTTCATAACGCTTTTGTTTCTCTGCCATATCAACTAAGACCTGATTATTTGATTTTTTCTTTCCAAGCATAAGTACTTTTTTAGTTAAAAATTATTATTTAATGCATGAAAAGACCTAAATTTATCAAACTAGTTAATAAAGGTCTTTTAATACAGCTTGTTGCGACGTATTGCTTTGAGCTTGGTACTGCTCAATTATTTTAATAATAGCATTAAGATCGCTCTTTGTGCTGTTATTAGCATATAACGTAGCTTGTAGTTGGTTTATTAGCGCCGTTAATTCGCTGCTACTAATAAGGTTTGTTAGTGCATCAATAGCGGCAACGTTTTTACCTGTAAGCTCTTTAGCAACATTATTTAGCTCGCTATAAAATGCGCTTGAGTTATTAACTTTGGCGGCATTTTTTAATCTATTTAGTGAAAGCGGCGCTTTGGTGTTACTTTTTAAGCTATCAATTTTTAGTTCATTTTTAGTAGAACGGTTTAACCAAAATAAAATTGCAGTAATAATCCATAAAATATAACCAAGCACTGCAATAACAATTAACCAAAGCGGTGTAACGCTTTGAATAACCGGTGCGAGCGTAGATTGCTGCGCTAAGTTATTCGATGGATTTATTTTGCTGTTTTGTTCATTTGAAGCGATTGCATTGGTTACATCGGGCGCGGGTGTATTTGCGTTACCTGTCACGGTTATGGTGCGTTTAGGCAGCGTTGCATAACTAATACGGTTAATTTTAGTGTTATACCAAGGTAATTTTATTTCAGGCAGTGTGTAAGTACCTGGCTTTTGAGGTAGCAGCGCATACGATGCGGTTTGCTGCGACACGACTCGCCCATCACGTACAGCGTTGTTATTTTCTTTTTCATCTGGGTAGCTGCGAATGCCATCTATTGTTGGCATTGTGATTTCGGGTAATTGCTCTTTTGTTACTCCAAGCGCCGTTAGGGTAATTGTACGTGTAATGGGGGTGCCTACTTCTACGGTGTTTTCTTCTGGTTGCCACTGCTCATCTAAATTAACAAGTTCGCTTGGTAACCATGCACCTTTATAATTACTTGGTATAGGCTTTATTTCTATTTGCTGATCATCGCCAAGTGCAGACACCTCAAGTTGTCGATAGTTTTGCTGAACGCGCCCCTGAAAAGCTGGCCCAGCAATAGTGTAAAGACCACTTTTTTGAGGCTGAATTAAGTATTCGCGGGTAATAACGAGGTAGCGTTTACCATCTACAAGCTCGTAACTCTCAGTTTGTTTACCTAACTGCGTTAATTGCGCATCCTCCATATTTGGCGTGCTTAAGCTGCCATCAAGTAGCTCTTTAGCGAGATAAAGTTTTATAGTGTAAACACCGGCTTCTTGCACAAAAATAGAGTTACTAGAGAGCTCTGTTTTTAAAAATATATCATTATTTTTATCTGCATCCGCTGAGCGCTTGGCTACTTTTAATTTAATAGGCTGGGATGTAAGCCCGGCAACACTAAAAGGTGGAATCGTGTATTCACCCTCGGCGCGGGTCATTAACTTTACTGACCACGTAGTTTGTTTATTAATGCTGCCATTAATAATATTTGTTCGTGAACTTAAGCTTGTAGGTCCAACAACAAAATCTTTAAGTAGTGCTGATGTGTCAGGTTGCTGGCCTTTAACTGTATCGTCTACTGTTATGTTGAGCATAAAAAATTCACCTGCAAGTACAGGGTTCTTATCTACGCTTGCTTCTAACTTGGTGGCGGCCCATGTTGGCATCGCACTTAATAGCAATAAACAGCAAAATAATCGCATTACCATGATTTTTCTACTCCTGTAGGGCGACGTTGATATTGTCTTTTTTGGGCTTCTAATTGCATTTTATTCCGTAATAAAATTGCCGGGTCGTCCGGTACTTTTCTTAATAACTGATTAAGCTGCTGCGCTTTTTCTCTCTCTTCGTTGGTAAGCTCACGTGTCTGTGCTTGAGCAGCTTGTTGCTGTGCATTTTGCTTTTGCTCATCCGTTAACGCTTGCTCAGTAGCACCTTGTTGCTGTGCGTTTTGCGGTTCTTGTTTAGCTTGTTCAGAGTCTTTTTGTGCTTGCTCAGTTTGTTGCTCTGCTTGCATGTCAGGTTCATTTTGCTTATCTGATTGCGAGCCAGGCTGTGCGTTTTGCTCTGAGTCTGATTGCTCATTTTTATCTTTATCAGACTCGTCGGGTTTACTTTGCTGATCTTGTGATTGTTCGCCCTGGTTTTCACCTTCTTGAGATTCGCTTTTTTCACCATCGCTTTGCTGCTGATCTTGCTTTGATTGATCATTTTGCTGTTGGTTTTGTTCATCTTTGTTTTGCTCGTTTTGATCTTGCTGATCTTGCTGATCTTGCTGATCTTGTTGCTTTTGCTGATTTAAAAGCTGTTCAACAAGTGCTTGGTTGTCGGCAGCTTCACTAAAATCGCTTTGTAGGTTTTGTGCTTGTTTATAAGCGTCAATAGCCTGCTCAAGCTGGCCCGCTTTTGCAAGTGCATTACCATAATTGTATAAACCAGAGGCCGACTTATCTTTGCTAAACGCATTAAGCGCCTCTTCAAAGTTGCCTTGTTGGTATAAAGCCGCACCTTTTAATTTACTTGAATCGGCATTGGCTGCGCTTTCAAAATCTTTATTTTGATATGCATCTAGCGCTTGTTGATCGGTATTTTTTAAAAACGCGGGTAGCTCTACGCCGTAGGCCTGTTGCTGTGGTAAAAAACTCAATACTAAAAAAGCACCTACAAAAGCTGCGTTTCTAAATAAATATAAACCTAAAGGCAATAAAATAAGTAAGCCATAAATACCAGCATCTATTCGCCAAAGTGCATGGCTTTGCTTTTCATCTTTTAACAGCTCGCTATTTGCATTTGGTGCAAACGCTGCAATGTCGCTACTGCTAGGTTGGTAACTTGCATATTTGCCACCGCTGTTGCTGGCAAGGCCTTTTAATTGCGATGAGTTAAGAGTGGGCACTACAATTTGCCCATAGCGGTCTTTTAGAAAGCCGCCTTCAGGTAATTTTATTGGCGCACCTTGGGCAGTACCTACACCGTAAATATTTAAGCGGTATTGGCTGTTGTTAGTAAAGTCACTTACATCGCTTTGCTCAGTTTGATCTATGCCATCGGTAACTAAAATTATGTCGCCATCAATATAACCTGCTTGAGTTAAAAGCTCTTTTGCCATATCAAGCCCGGCTAAAACATTAGAGCCTTTGTCAGGCATTATGTCGGGGCTCAAACTTGGGATTAAATTGGCAAGCGTAGTGGCGTCGTTAGTTAAAGGAGAAATAGTAAATGCGCTACCTGCATAGGCAACTAAGGCTGTATCGCCTTCTTTAAATAGCTCAATCATATCGAGTGCTTTAAAGCGCGATTGCGTTAAACGGTTCGGTAAAATGTCGGTACTGTACATTGAATACGACATATCCATAACGATTACGCGAGCGCTTTTACTTTGAAATACGGGCACTTGTTTTTCTTCAAAGCTAGGGCCTGCACTAAATAAAATACCTAAACAGCAAAATACAGCAATAAGCCAAAGCGGTTGGCTGGTTTTAGTGTTAGATTCGCTCATAATAAACGACGCCAAATGAGGAGCGATTAAGTTATCTGCTGTCGTTTTTTTATGTTTAATGAACGCGACAAAAAATAGCGCTATTGCGGGTATTAAAAGCCACAAAACAGCTGGGCGAATAAATTCGAAATCCATTAGTTAGGCTCCTTTAGTGCACGCAAAGTGCTTATCATTACTTTTAAACTGATGAGTAAAATAGCAATCAGTAGTGGGTAGTAAAATAGTGAGCTTTGTGGGCGAAATGTTTGTTCATCAGCACTTATTGGCTCTAATTTATCAAGCTCAGCGTATATTTGCTGAAGGCCGGCTACATCTTTTGCTCTAAAGTATAAGCCGCCTGTTTGCTCAGCTACTTGCTTTAGTAAGCTTTCATCTAAGCTGCCACCACTTGAACCACCCATATTAAATAGGCTAAAGCCGCGTGGGTTATCTGAGCCTACACCTATGGTATATACTTTAATACCTTCTTCGCGGGCAAGGAGTAGGGCATCTTCTGGTTTTAAATTACCGGCTGTGTTTTGACCATCGGTTAAAAGCACCACAATTCGGTTACTTTTATCTTTATTAGCAAAACGTTTTACCGATAAACCTAGTGCATCGCCAATAGCCGTGGCGCGCCCTACCAAGCCAATTTGAGATTCGCTGAGCATTTTACTTACTGTTTTCACGTCGCGCGTAAGTGGTGTTTGTAAAAATGCTGTGTCGCCAAATAATATCAAGCCAAGCCTGTCGCCTTGACGCTGTTCTATAAAGTCGCTCAATACGGCTTTTACCATAGTGAGACGGTCAACATACTGGCCGTTGTAGGCCATGTCTTGTTCGGTCATAGAGCCTGATAAATCAACCGCGAGCATTATATCGCGCCCTTCATTAGGTAATGAAATAGGCTCGTCTAACCACGTTGGGTTTGCAGCCGCTGTTACAAGTAATAACCATAAAACCCATTCGAAAACATTTAACTTACGTGCACCTTGCTCAAGGCTATGTGTGGTTAAGTTGTGTTTAGCAAAGCTAGGAATGCGAAGGCGCGTTTGTGCGCTAGTTGCAGCCGGTTTTAATAATAAAAGTAATAAAGGCAGTGGCAGTAATAAAAATAACCAGGGCCAGCTAAATTCAAACATGTACTGACTCCTTTAGTTTAAATTGTTTAATACCTTGGCGAAACTTGTCGGTTAGTGCTTCGCTTGCTTGCTCGGTATTATAAAGGCTGAGTATTTCTTGTTCGCTAAAGCTTAAGCCGGTTAACGCATTAAGCGTATTGCACCAATTAGTTGTTGATTGTGCAGCTAGGCGTTTGTCGTAATACTCAATAACAAGGCGTTTTAAAATAATATGAAGTTTGAGCGGGTTTTGCTCTGTTTTACTTAAGTCTATTGCGTAACGTTTTGGTTTTTTAAATCTGTGATTTTTGTAAAACCAAAAAGCAGCTGCACAGATTGCTATAAATAGCACCGTAATAATAACCCACCAAGCAGGGGCGAGTGGCCACCAACTTACTTGGCTTGGTGCTATTATGTCGTGCAGGCCGTCGAGTGGATTGGGTTGCATGGTTACTTTCTCACTAATTGCAGTTCAAGCGGGCTGGCTGCATTGAATGATATTAAATTAAGGCCTGATTTAGTTAAGCGATTAAGGCGAGTGCTAAATGCGTGTTCGGCATTTTTTGCAAAGCGTTCTCTAAAACTGTTATCCATTAGCGGAAGGGCAAAGTCTTGGTTATTTGCACTTACCGTAACCGTTTGTTTAAACGCAGGGAGCTGATGCTCAAACGGGTCACTTATATGACAGCCTATTAGTTCGCAGTGGCGGCTTAAAATTTCTAATTGCTTAAAGCTTGCATCATCTAGGGCATTAAAATCAGAGACTAAATACACTAAGCTGCCAGGTTTAGCTAAGTGGTTAAGGCGTTTTAAATTATCGCTAAAATTGTTAGTGGCTTGTTTGTCTATATTGTTAAGTGCTTGGTGGTGGTTGTCGCATAGGTTATGGCAAAGTTTAAGAACGGCTTTTTCGCGAGCGCTTGGCTTAAGTTCTAGATGCGAGTGCTGGTTAAACACAATGCCGCCAATCCTATCACCGCGCTGACACGCCGACCAAGCAACTAGCGCACTAATGTGCGCAGCCTGTACCGACTTAAGCAGCAGCTTTGAGCCAAATAGCATAGAGTTTGAAAAATCAGTAAATACAAAAACTGGGCGCTCTTTTTCTTCTTGAAAAAGCTTTGTATGGGTTTCGCCGGTGCGCGCTGTTACTCGCCAGTCAATAGAGCGAATATCATCGCCTTGCTGGTAATGGCGCACTTCGGCAAACTCCATTCCTCGGCCTTTATGAGGCGCAAGGTATTGCCCAGTTAAACTATTTTTAATTTTAACTTTTGGTGCAAGCTCTAGTAACTGCGCTTTTGCTTTGTAATACATCAGCTCTTTTAGCGCTAAATTTACACCGTGGCTGTGGCTTTCTTTTAGCCATGCCTGAGGGTCTAATTGTTTTTGCATAACTTAAGGTACGGCTACAAGTTCAACAATTCGGCTTATTACCTGATCTTTAGTAATGCCATCGGCCTGTGCTTCGTAGCTTAAAATAATACGGTGGCGCAGTACATTATGTACAACGGCTTGAATGTCATCTGGTGCTACAAAATCGCGGCCGTTTAACCAAGCGTGAGCTCGGGCACATTTATCCAGTGCAATAGTTGCACGTGGGCTTGCGCCAAATTCTATCCAACGACCCAGTTGCTCATCTAATTGCGCGCCTTCTCGTGTTGCAATAATAAGCTGTACTAAATATTGCTCAAGAGGCTCGGCTAAATACAAACCTAAAATTGCTTGGCGGGCAGCAAATAAATCGCTTTGGCTAATTTTTTGTAAAACAGCTTGCTGCTCTTTTAATGCTTCACCTCGAGTTAGGCGTAAAATGTCTAGCTCGTGCTCGGCGCCCGGATAACCAATACTTAAATGTAATAAAAAGCGGTCAAGCTGAGCCTCTGGTAGCGGGTAAGTACCTTCTTGCTCTAGCGGGTTTTGGGTTGCCATAACCATAAATAAATCGCTAAGCGGATAGGTGTTTTTACCTACGGTAACTTGGCGCTCTGCCATGGCTTCTAGTAGTGCTGATTGTACTTTGGCTGGGGCGCGATTAATTTCATCTGCTAAAATAAGGTTATGAAACAAAGGGCCTTTTTCAAATACAAACTCGCTGGTTTGTTGGCGGTATATATCGGTGCCTGTTACGTCTGCAGGTAATAAGTCAGGCGTAAACTGTACACGCTGAAACGAGCCTTCAATCCCTTTAGCGAGCGCATTTACAGCACGCGTTTTTGCAAGCCCAGGAGGGCCTTCTACTAATAAATGGCCATCGGCTAAAATTGCAATAAGTAGTGCTTGAGTGAGCTCTGGCTGGCCAATAATCTGTGTATCTAAGTACGTTTTTAATTGTGAAAATGCGTTAGCTGCCATAATAAGTAGACTGTCCTCGTCAGCTTGGGTTGTACCTAAATTGTTTTAGGTAATAAATTCTGACCTAGTTATAAGGTTTATAATTGAGTAACTCAAGAGTTAGACTTAATTTTTCAAAATAGTTCGTTATTTTTTAACGGTTTTTAGCGTACCACAAAACTTTGTAAAAACGCTTAAAAAAGCCTATTGTGGTAGTCAATATTAAGTACTGTTTATGTATCTGCCTGTAGTGCTTTTGTATAAATTTGTGTTTATCTATTGGCTTTAGCACACGGGTTGTTTAGAATCGAGGAAAATAAACAGGTCAGACCTGTCAGCGGGAGAGCATAAATGTCTGAGCAAAACATACTAAAAACACCAAAGGGCGACCGTATTGCCATAGTTAGCGGCTTACGTACACCTTTTGCAAAACAAGCAACAGCGTTTCACCATGTACCAGCCCTTGATATGGGTAAGCTGGTGGTTAACGAAATGCTTGAACGATTAAATTTCGACAAGTCAGAAATCGATCAACTTGTATTTGGTCAAGTAGTACAAATGCCAGAAGCGCCAAATATTGCACGTGAAATTGTTTTAGGTACGGGTATGCCAGTAGGCGTAGATGCGTATTCTGTATCGCGCGCATGTGCTACCAGCTTTCAGGCCATTGCTAATGTAGCTGAGTCTATTATGGCAGGCTCTGTAAATGTGGGTATTGCCGGTGGCGCCGACTCATCTTCAGTACTGCCAATTGGTGTTAGTAAAAAGCTAGCAGGCAGCTTAGTTGATTTAAATAAAGCGCGCACATTAGGCCAGCGTTTACAGATATTCTCAAAACTACGTTTAAAAGATTTATTACCAGTGCCCCCTGCGGTTGCTGAGTACTCAACAGGCCTTTCAATGGGGCAAACTGCTGAGCAAATGGCTAAAACACATAACATTAGCCGTGAAGATCAAGATGCACTTGCGCATCGCTCGCACTCACTTGCAACCCAAGCATGGGCTGATGGCAAGTTAAAAGATGAAGTAATGACGGCGCACTTACCGCCATACAAAAGCTTTATTGAAGAAGATAATAACATTCGTAAAAATTCAACGGTTGAAGGCTACGCTAAACTTAAACCGGTATTTGACCGCCAACATGGCTCAGTGACCGCAGCAAACGCAACACCTTTAACTGATGGTGCAGCAGCGGTACTGATGATGAGCGAAAGCAAAGCAAAAGCACTAGGCTATGAAATTTTAGGTTATGTGCGTAGCTTTGCGTTTTCGGCTATTGGTGTAGAAAAAGACATGTTAATGGGTCCTGCGCACTCAACGCCTATCGCACTAGATAGAGCGGGTATTACACTTGCTGATTTAGATTTAATTGAAATGCACGAAGCGTTTGCATCGCAAACACTTGCCAATATGAAAATGTTTGCATCAGATAAGTTTGCGCAAGAGCAACTTGGTCGTAGCAAAGCAATTGGCGAAATTAACATGGATAAGTTTAACGTTAACGGCGGCTCTTTAGCATATGGTCACCCATTTGCTGCAACAGGTGCTCGCTTAATTACGCAAAGCTTACACGAGCTTAAACGTCGTGGTGGCGGTTTAGCATTAACAACAGCGTGTGCTGCTGGTGGTTTAGGTGCAGCCTTTGTATTGGAGAGCGCGTAATGTCAGATTCAGTATTTAATTTAACGGTAGATGAAAACAAAATTGCCGTAGTAACCATTGATGTGCCGGGTGAGAAAATGAACACCCTGCGCGACTCATTCGCTGATGACTTAAAAGCTTTACTTGAAGCGGCTAAGCAAGAGTCAGTAAAGGGTATGGTATTTATAAGTGGTAAAAGCGATAACTTTATCGCGGGCGCTGATGTAAAAATGCTTGATAGCGTGCAAAAGCGTGAAGATGCTTTAGCAATTAGCGAACTATGCCATCAAGCCTTTTTTGATATGACAAAACTACCTTATACAACAGTAAGTGCAATACATGGTGCGGCGCTTGGTGGTGGTTTAGAGTTTGCTTTAGCGTGTGATTACCGCGTAGGCACAGATAGCGATATTACTAAAGTAGGCCTTCCTGAAGTACAACTTGGTTTATTGCCAGGTGGCGGCGGTACGCAGCGTTTAACTAAAATTGTAGGCATTCAAAAGGCACTAGAGTGGATGCTAACAGGTAAGCAAATTCGTCCTAAGCAGGCTAAAAAAGCGGGCGTATTAGACGACGTTGTGCCACAAAGTGTATTGTTAAAAGTCGCTAAAGAATTTGCAGCTAAGAAAAAGCCGCAGGATAAAGAGCCTAAGCTAGATAAAGTAAGCAAGTTATTAGAGTCAAACCCGTTTGGCCGTAACTTTATCTTTAAAAAGGCGAAAGAAAACGTACTTAAAAAAACCGGCGGACATTACCCTGCACCGCTTGCAATTATTAAGGCTGTGCGTGCAAGTGTAGAGCTTGATAAATTAAAAGCATACAAAACAGAAGCTGAAAGCTTTGCAACACTTGTAATGAGTGATGAGTCTAAAGCGCTTCGTAGTATTTTCTTTGCAACCACTGAAATGAAAAAAGAGTGGCGCAACGATGATGCGCCGGCTATTAGTAAAACAGCCGTTTTAGGTGGTGGCTTAATGGGTGCTGGTATTGCACATGTAAGCGCAGTAAAAGCCAAAGTACCTGTGCGTATTAAAGATGTAGCAGAGCAGGGCATTAGTAATGCCATGAACTACACCTATAAAATTTTAGATAAGCGCCTTAAGCGCCGTATTATGTCTAAAGCTGATATGCAGTTAACCATGAACCGTATTACCGGTACTACTGACTACAGCGGCTTTAAACACATTGATTTAGTAGTAGAAGCTGTATTTGAAGACCTAGCCTTAAAGCAAGGTATGGTTGCTGATATAGAGCAGCAATGTCAAAGCAATACTATTTTTGCTAGTAACACGTCATCACTGCCTATTTCACAAATTGCAGCACAGGCGCAGCGTCCAGAAAACGTGATTGGTCTGCATTACTTCTCGCCAGTTGAAAAAATGCCACTAGTGGAAATTATTCCTCATGAAGGGACTTCACAAGAGACCATTGCGCGTGTAGTTAACTTTGCTCGTAAGCAAGGTAAAACGCCAATTGTGGTAAAAGACATGGCTGGTTTTTACGTAAATCGTATTTTAGCGCCTTATGTAAATGAAGCGGCTAATTTAATGCTTGCCGGTGAGCCAATTGAAAAAATAGATGCAGCGCTTGTAGAGTTTGGCTTCCCTGTGGGGCCGCTTGCTTTACTTGACGAAGTAGGGATTGATATAGGCTCTAAAATTGCCCCAATTCTTGAAAAAGAACTAGGCGAGCGATTTAAAGCACCAGATGCATTTTCTCGTATGATTGATTCAAAACGACTAGGCCGTAAAACGGGTCGTGGTTTTTATGAGTACGATAAAAAGAGCAAGAAAGTTGACGAGTCTGTCTATGAGCTATTAGGTGTACCACCTGCACCGCGTTTAAATAAAAGCGAAATTGCTAAGCGTTGTGTATCACAAATGCTTAACGAAGCCGTACGTTGTTTAGATGATGGCATTATTGCAAGCCCACGTGATGGCGACATTGGCGCTATATTTGGCATTGGCTTCCCACCGTTTTTAGGTGGGCCGTTTAGCTACATGGATAAACTTGGCGCAAGTAAAGTAAGCTCTGACATGTCTACTTTAGCTAACAGCAATGCGAACTTTGCTCCGTGCGATACGTTGGTTGCAATGGCAAACTCAGGCGCTACATTTTACAATGTGCAAACAGCCACTGATGAGCCAAGCTCAGCCACAATTGAAGAGCAAGTAATACACGCTGAACCTTCTGATAAGCAAAATGAAGAAAGCGTAGCCGAGTCGTCAAAACAAGACTCTTAACAGCGAGCTTGCTGCTCACCTGTTTAATTAAAACCGCATTTACATGCGGTTTTTTTACGCCTGTTATTAACAGATGCATACTACTAATCCGCAATAATACTTAATCACTTTGCGGGGCTAAACGTGTCGCCACCTAGGTTAAAAACCCTCATTTAGAACAACTAAATAACGAATACTTTGCTTTACTATGAACACGTTTTCCCACCCTCAAAATAGATTAATTAAGTAATTAGTATGCAATGTGTTAGCGTAATTACTTAGTACGCAGATAAATAGGGGAATTAATGCAGTTATTTACACCCAGATTAGCAATGCGCCAATTACAAAGTCGCGACTGGCCGTTATTTTTACAGTTACACAGAGAGCCACAAGTGCTGCGTTATTGTTACGACATGCCTAGTGAGTCCTTCGTACGCAATCGATTTGAACAGCGCTTGGGGGTTTGGGATACACGCTCAAGGGAGCCACTGTGTTTGGTTGTAACAGATAAGGTTTCAGGTGTTTTGCTTGGTGTGACAGGGTTTACTTATGATGGCGATACAGCAGAGCTTGGTTACTTATTTATGCCAGAATATTTTGGCCATGGCTACGCCACAGAATCTTTAAGGGCTGTTATAGATTGGGCATGGAGTGAGTGCAAAATAAGTCAGTATAAAGCCGTGGTAACACGTGGGAATGTTAATTCTGAAAAGGTACTGAGTAAGTGTGGCTTAACGCATACAGATACGCTTGCAAGCTCACATACAATTAGTGGTAAGCTGTATGATGATCTAATTTATACACTGAAGCTTTAGGGTATTTTAATGGGCTAGTAACGCCTAGCCCAAAAATGCCTACAAATGAAGTAAAATAGCTTGTCGGTCTTTTTCTGGCATGTTTTCTACTACTAAATTGAATGAGTTATCAATCATTCGCTCAATTTCACCTTGTGGAATTGTGCCGTCTAGAATAACAGTGTTCCATAAACGTTTGTTCATATGATAACCAGGGATCACCGCTGGAAAAATATCACGCAACGAAAGTGCTTCGTCAGGATCGCACTTTAAATTAAGCCACCAAATAACTTCTCCATCATCGTTTGTTTCACCATCATTGCCAACAGCAAGAGTAGCAAACATTTTATGATTCACTTTATAAACGTCAACCTCTTGCGCAAATGGTTTAGTAACCTGCACAAGTGGTTTTTTAATTAAATACTCATGTACTTTTGTCTGGTCCATGATCCATTCCTTGAAGTCATACTCGGTAAAGCTACCATAGCAGTTTTTTAATGATTTGATTATATGTATTTTAGTATAAATTAGAATTTTGCAAGCTAATACAATCTAATACAGTAAATGTAGATTATAAGATCAACTTTATTGTTGAACAAAATCTAGTTCGTGGTATGTTTCTGCCAATCACAAAAATAATAGGAATACACACATGCCAAAGGCGAGTGAAGTTAAAAAAGGTACGGCGATTGATTTTAATAATCGTGTTTTAGTTGTAAAAGATATTGTGCGCTCTGTGCCGCAGGGTCGTGCAGGTGGTAGCTTATACCGTATGCGTTTATACGATGTAGTAACCGGTGCTAAAGTAGACGAGACATTTAAAGACAGCGATATGTTAACGCTTGCCGATTTAACTCGTCGTGAAGTGATGCTTTCGTATGTAGATGGCGACGAATATGTATTTATGGATAACGAAGATTACACACCTTATAACTTAAATAAAGACGCAATAGCTGAAGAAATTCAATTCGTTAATGAAGAAACGCAAGGCGTACACGTAATTGTTATTGATGGCGCTCCGGTAGGTCTTGATTTACCTTCAAGTGTTGAACTTGTTGTTGAAGAAACAGACCCTTCAATTAAAGGTGCTTCAGCAAGTGCTCGCTCTAAACCAGCAAAGCTTTCTACTGGCTTAACTATTTCTGTACCAGAGCATATTTCTACAGGTGATCGCATCCGTATTAATACAGTAGAACACAAATTTATGGGTCGTGCTGAAAAGTAATACCAAACCTTTAGCCCATATAAATACAGGGCTCAAAGTAAAAAGGGAGTAACATTAGTTACTCCCTTTTTTTATGTGTTTTTTAATACGGCTAGCTTGCTTGCTGCTCGTCGTCTTTAATTGGCGCTATATTATCAGCTTTCTTATTTTTTGTAGGTGCCTTAGCTGCTGCAGGCTCTTTGCCACCTTTAAGTACTGCCATAAAGTCATCTTTACTTTTTGCAATTTCAAGTGCTAATGATTCGACTTGTTGCTCGCTTAACGGCACATCTACCTTTTCTAACATCAGTTCAAGTGACTCTGCTATATCCAGCATTTTGTCATAGGCATCAGCTTCTTTTTTGGTAGTAAACGTCATGCGCTCAACTCCGTTTCGTTCTACAACATATTTAACAACAACAGCCATGATCTCTCCTGCAAGCTTGCGTGGTACTGTGGTTTATAAAAACCATTATATTACTGTTTTTATGTACAGTAATGGTTTGCGAAGGATTTTGCAAGCTAAGAGTATTGATTTTCACTGTCTTAAATTTGACAAAAAACTGTAACTTTACTTTAGTTAAGCAATCACTTGTTGTACCAGCTGCATTTTCAGGATTTCGGATCATGGTGATAATGCGTTTAGGTACTCTTTAAGTGACGAGCATTTTGTTCTTTGTTTATTGATTTTCCTGAGCAATATTTAAAAAAATTAGAAAGAACAATAAGGACGAACAAATGAAGATTATAAAAAGCTTACTAGTTGTAGGTGTGCTGCTATTCATGCCTATAACCGCTGTACAGGCACAATTACCCGAAGTAACAAAGCAAATGCCACAGTTTGAAACCGTGAGTATAAATAATGCGGATGCTGAAATGCTTGCTCAACTGCCGGGTATAGGTAAGAAAAAAGCGCAGGCAATTGTGGATTACCGTGAAGAAAACGGCGAATTTAAAAGTGTCAGTGATTTATCGCAAGTTAAAGGAATCGGTAAAAAGCTATTAGCCAAATTAGAAGGAAAAGTATCACTTTAAAGCTAGTAAGTAATAATCAGGGCGCTATGCGCTCTGATTAAATTGTTTTAGCGCATCGCTTAAGTGCTTTTTAGCAAAATTTATTTCAATAGGTGTTGTTAATAGCGGATAGCAAAGCCCACCTAGTATCAAAAACGGGATTAATATCCAGCCTTTAAATACCGTAAATATTAAAAATAATGGGCTAAGTAATAACAACTTTATAATACGTAATAAAACCTTATCAATTGGCGATAGCATGCTTAACGAAAGTGCTATTACGTCCTGACGTTTGCGTACTTTTAGGTGTTTAAGCTCATCTAATTGGCTTGAAAAAAATGTAAACATATCAAATCGACTTTTTAATTAATAAACGGCCAATAACTATAATAAATAATGTTAGTGAGAAAATCCCAAATATAATTTCCATCCAAGCAGGCATACTCAAACTAATAAATTGCCAATCTATATTTCCACAATCCCCGGTTGCTTGAAAAAAGCTAGGTATCCATTCGTGCAGCGGCATAAAAGGTGGGAAGTTTGGTTCAAACTCGCAGCTAAATGCAAAAGGGTCTGTGGTAGTTTGCATCTCAATATGTTCGCGAGCAATTAAATATCCCCAAATACTCGAAACTCCCCACAATAAATATGCAAGTGTTCTTGCTAGTTTGCTTTTAGGTTTAGTCGAACCAATAATACCTGCGCCTAATAAACCTAACACAGCGGTACGCTGATAAATGCACATAATGCACGGTGCTAAGCCCATCTGGTATTGAAAAAATAGTGCGGTGACTTCTAGTAAAAACACAATGCCAGTAAATAACAACCATGGTGTACGTTGAGTGGGGAGGTGAGCGAGCCAGTTCATAAAAATTCCGCATTTAAATAAGACGTTAGATTATGTACTAGGATAAAGTAAGCGGCAACAAAAAGTAAAAAAAAGCTACCGAAGTCACTTTTTTTAAGATGAAATTATTGACCATTCGATACAGCGCTAATAGAAGTAACATGCTTATCTAATTAGATCTTATTGATGCATTAATTGAATTAGAGGTTTGCGATAGACAATATTTGAAAGCCATGACTAAGGACATACCGACTCTAAAACTAATATCCAGAAAGTTAATCGAACTTAAGCTTTATATGAATAAAATTCCTAGAAATAACAATGTACCTACGATGAATATTACCTTTAGGACTGCGCAGTTTAGCTAAATTAGATAAATATAAATTTAATTATTTATCAATTTTTAATTTCTACTCATTTGCTTTATTAATCTACTTACTTTACTTGTTAGTTATGCTTCGTCTGGTACAATCAGTCAGTTATTCGTGTAAAACGATGAGTATTGATTAATTCGAGTGGGAACTGGATGAGAATTTTTAAAGCGAAAAGCCCAGCAGGATTTGCTGAAGAATATATAGTTGAGTCTATTTGGAATGGCGATTTCCCTCCAGGTTCAATTCTACCGGCAGAGCGAGAGCTTTCAGAGTTAATTGGTGTAACAAGAACAACCCTACGTGAAGTGTTACAGCGTTTAGCACGCGATGGTTGGTTAACCATTCAGCATGGCAAACCAACTAAAGTAAATAACTTTTGGGAAACATCAGGCTTAAATATACTTGAAACACTAGCGCGCCTAGATGAAGATAAAATGCCAGAGCTTACAGATCAGCTTTTATCTGCGCGAACAAATATAAGTGCTATTTATACACGTGCCGCTATTAAGTTAAACCCAGAACGCGTAATTGAAATTTTATCAGAAAGCGATGAATTAGAAGATACAGCTCAAGCATTCGCTGATTACGATTATAAAGTACATCACGAACTTGCCGTTGCAGGTAACAACCGTATTTATGTACTTATATTGAACGGCTTTAGAGGTTTTTACTTTAAGATTGGCTGTCATTACTTCTCAGATGCGGGAACTCGCGAGTTAGCTCGTCAGTTCTACAAAGATTTAACTGTTCTTGCTCAAAACAGAGAGCATGACGGGGCTATTTCGATGATGCGTAAGTTTGGCCATCAAACTGGCGAAATTTGGCAAAAAATTCGTGATGATATGCCTTCCGATATAATGGATTAAATTGAGATTAAAAACCTGCATTTGCAGGTTTTTTTGTATCTCTAATGCAGTATTTACTTACATTCGGTATTTTCGATTGCTCATATCGCTAAATACGATTGTTCTTTTATATCGAATAACTCTAGAATGCCAAATAATTATATGTTTGCGCTATTGGTTTTTAATTTTTAGCGCCCATATAACTATCAGTATTGCGTTAGCAATCTAAAACAAACTCAAAATATTTGGAGAATAAAATGGGTGTATTAGTAGGCCGCCAGGCACCAGACTTTACCGCTGCAGCTGTTCTAGGTAACGGTGAAATTGTAGATAGCTACAACCTTCACGAAACAATTAAAGGTAAAAAAGCAGTAATCTTCTTTTACCCACTAGATTTCACGTTTGTATGTCCTTCTGAACTTATCGCATTTGATAAGCGTTTTGAAGAATTTAAAAAGCGTGGCGTAGAAGTAATTGGTGTTTCTATCGATTCACAATTCTCACATAACGCATGGCGTAACACGCCTGTAGCTGACGGCGGTATTGGTAAAGTTCAATACGCACTAGTTGCAGACGTTAAACACGAAATCTGTAAAGCATACGACGTTGAGCACCCAGAAGCGGGTGTTGCATTTCGTGGTTCTTTCTTAATCGATGAAGAAGGTAACGTACGTCACCAAGTAGTGAACGATTTACCACTTGGCCGTAACATCGACGAAATGATCCGTATGGTTGACGCTTTAGCATTTCACAGCGAAAACGGCGAAGTTTGCCCAGCTGGTTGGACTGAAGGTAAAAAAGGTATGGACGCAAGCCCTGAAGGTGTTGCTAAATTCCTATCTGAAAACGAAGGCGAGCTATAATTTAGCCCTTTGCTTTTAATAAAAAACCGCCAAATGGCGGTTTTTTTGTTTTAAGCATAGCCCATTCTAAATGGGTTTTAGCTAATTAAAACGAGAAGCTAACTTTAGTATAGAAGTAGCGGCCTCTAGGATTGTGTACACCTGAAGCATAACCGTATAAATCAGCGTCACCATCACCAATTGCAAATGGTGGCTCTTCATCAAATAAGTTATTTACACCTAACGATACTTTAGTTGAGTCAGTAACACGATAAGATGTTTGTAAGTCTACCAATGTTTGCGAATCAACCATGCGTGATGTATTGCTATCGAAGTCTAAATTACCGTCAAAATCAATATCAGGGGTATCTTCAAACTCACCTACATAACTGATGTTTACGTTTGTATTAAACTCGCCAATTTCCCAGTTTGTAGAGAAAATCCAGCGGTGCTCTGGATAGCCATACTCACCGGTATAATCACGACCATCTTTTTCAAATTTATCTTGGTAAGCCCATTCTAGGTTAAATTTAAGCAAACCTAGGTCATCAAGTGAGTGATTGTAGTTAGCTGAAACATCAACCCCAGATACTTCTTGCGAAGAAACGTTTTCAAATGTGCTGTAAATTTTTTGAATTGTTCCTAAGCTGTCGCCACCTGTAGGTGCTAAACGCACACATACAGTACTATCTTGGTTATTACACTCAGAGTTATAAATTGGACCAAACTCTTGCTCATCAATTTTGTTATCTTGAGTGATGCTCCACACATCAATACTTAAACCGAATTCAGCTGTAGGCGCCCAAATGAAGCCTACATTCCATGATTCTGATTCCTCAGCTTCAAGGTCCGGGTTACCAGCAAATTCAATATTGTAATCAAGTGCATCACAATCAAGGCCGGTTGCTTCACAGCGGTATGTATCTACAAAGAATTGGCTTTCTTGAGATGGACCCAAACCAACTTGTGCCAAAGAAGGCGCTCTAAAACCTTGTGCCCAAGAGCCACGTACTGTGATTTCATCAGTAGGCGCCCAGCGAAGAGCTACTTTAGGATTCGTTGTTGTACCAAAGTCACTGTAGTCATCGTAACGGCCAGCGAGTTGTAGCTCTAAATTTTCAGCAAGAGGAATAGAAAATTCAACATAGGCTGCGTATTGTTCACGATCTGCAGATGCCGATACAGATTCTGTACCAAATATTAAGCCACGTTGAAATTGATCATCAGGAATGTCATTCACATCTTCTTCACGGTATTCAATACCTGCAGCCATCATTACTACATCGTCGCCAAAACTAAATGCTTCGCCTGTAATGTTTGCATCAAAAGAGGTCATGTGAGACTCACCACGACGCACTAAGCTTGTTGTAATGCGGTCAATTACAGCTGGGTCGTTGTACGTGCCACCAAATGGGTTGTAGTTTCCTGCATCAATTTCTTGTTGTAAGAAATCAGTACGAACCCAGCCTTGTGTTCTATCACCTGTTTGAAGAGATTTACTACGGCCTTTTTGTACCGCAGTTTCCCAGCTCCAGTCGTTAAATTCACCTCTAAGCCCTGCAACAAAGCGAAGCGTATCTGATTCAATATCCCATTGGCGTGCGCCAGCATCAACTGTACGGTAACGACCAATTTGAATGTCTTCACCAAATGGATTGTTAGGGTGATTCGCTGGGACAGTTAAGCCTGCATCTTCATCAAGTGGAGTAGGGGCTCCGGCTGCAACAGACGTATTGTGCTGTACTGCCATTTCTAAAAAGCCTGTAATGCCATTGTCAAAGTTATATTCAAATTGAGAAATAGCACCTACGCGCTCAGACTCTGGTGCAATATAACCGTATGGGCCGTAATCAAATAAACAACTACCGCTTGAAGTTGCGTTTTCTGCAGGACAAGCCGGATCAATTGTTTTAACACCATCTACATAAAAATATCCCGGGAAACCACGAGATGAGCGAAAATCTTCACCCCCATAAGGTGACTGATTTGCTGTACCTAAGCTGCCCATTTCATCAGATGATAGTGAGGTGTTTTTAAAGTAATCAATGATCACAGAAGCACTACTTTTCTCGCTAGTAGTCCCCCATACTAAGCTTGCTGTTGTTTCTTCATAGCTTGGGCCATCAGTACCACCGTAGCCTAAATTAACTTCAACACCGTCAATGTCTTTTTTCAAGATAACGTTTACAACACCGGCTACTGCGTCTGAGCCGTAAATAGCAGATGCGCCATCTTTTAAAATATCTATACGCTCAATCGCTGATACAGGTATGCTGTTGATATCTACAAATGAATTTGTGATACCTTCGGCGAATGCACTAATAGATACACGACGGCCATTGATTAATACGAGCGTAGCATCAGCACCTAAGCCACGTAAACTAACAGCAGCAGACCCATTTGCAGTTGAATCTTGGTTGTTACCACGTGTAGAGAAAGTACCGCTACCCGCTACAGGCATTCTTTCGAGGAGTTGTTGTAGGTTGTCATAACCCATGTTTTCAATATCAGCTCTTCCGATTGATTGTACCGGAGAAGGTCCTTCGATATCTGAACGTTTAATTCGCGAGCCAGTAACTTCAATACGCTCTACTTTTTTAGCTTCTTCAGCAGCGTAAGTTGTTGTTGTAAAACCTGCTGAAAGTGCGATTGTAGCACCTGCAATTAAGCTAGGTGTAAATGCAGTTGATTGCTTCATCCTTAAGTCCTTGTTGATATGTTATAAATTTAGTTGCTCAATACCAATCCTTTTAAACTGTTAAATAAATCCAATATTTAAGCGGATTGATATAACAAGCGACGACATTAATATCATGTAACTTAAGTGTTAGCAATTAGACTCAAATGTGATTTTAGTATGGCTTTTAGTATGTTTTTGGATGATTTTAAAACAGATGTTATGCGCTGAAGAAGGTTGAAATAGGCGTATATGCTTTATTTTGGAAATAAAAAATACAGCCTAAATGAGAGTAATAATTAAATTAATTAATTCACAATAAAATTGTAATAAATTATTTACATATATACTCTGTGTGAATAGTAATCTTGTTGTATATTAATAAAACAAATAATAGTTAACTTTTTTATAAAAAAACGCCTAACTTAGTTAGGCGCTGTACTTATACTTTATGCTTCATTAAACGTTCTTTTTCGCGAGACCAATCTTTATTTTTTCCATCTTCGCGTTTGTCATGCATTTTTTTACCTTTCGCTAAATGAAACTCTAGTTTCACCCAGCATTTTTTCCAATACATGGCTGTGGCTACCAACGAGTAGCCATCGCGTTCGGTTGCACCGACTAATCTATCAAGCTCTCTTCGGCTTAATAGAAGTTTGCGGTATCGCATAGGATCGCAAATAACATGGGTTGATGCACTGTTTAAAGGCTGAATTTGACTGCCTAATAAAAACGCTTCGCCATTTTTAAGGTGAATGTAAGTTTCTGAGATGTTTACCTTACCTGCTCGGATACTTTTTACTTCCCAGCCTTGTAGTTCAACACCTGCTTCAAACTTGTCGTGTAAAAAATACTCATGACGCGCTTTTTTGTTTAGCGCGATGGTATTACTATTCGATTTTGATGATTTGTTCTTAGCCATAGTGCCCTATAATATACGTATTAAGAGATGTTTTACATCGATTTTTTAATTCTGCATTTAAAATAATCAGGTTAATTTAAGCGCCATGAAAATTTGGGGAAACGCGCAAAGCTTGCTAAAATTCGCCCACACAGTTGGGAGTGAGTATGCCACAAATAGAAAAAAGTGCGCTGGTTATGTACAGCACCAAAGAGATGTTTGATCTAGTTAATGATGTAGAAGCTTATCCAGAGTTTTTACCTAATTGTTCAGACTCAAAAATTGTTTCACAGCATGATAATAACATGACCGCGAGCTTAGAAATATCTAAGGCGGGTATAAAAAAGTGGTTTACTACCGAAAATACATTTATTGATGAGCAAACGGTTGCTCTTCGTTTAGTTGATGGCCCATTTAAAATGCTTCAAGGGCGCTGGCATTTTCAAGCACTAGATAAAACAGCATGTAAAGTTAACTTAGAGCTTGAGTTTGAATTTTCGAGCAAGTTAGTTGAACTTGCATTTGGCAAAATATTTAATGATGTTGCTAAAAATATGGTGAGTGCCTTTACTCAACGAGCTAAGCAGGTTTACGGATCGCGATTATGATTAATATAGAAGTTGTATTTGCATTGCCTACTACGGCGACAAGCTTATCTATAGAAGTGCCAGAAGGTACTACTGCTGAGCAGGGGGTTATTCAGTCAGGTATTATTGAAAAGTGCCCTGAAATAGACCCAACTGCGCTAACATTGGGCGTATGGAATCGAACTGTAAAGGCTAACTATGAGCTAAAAGAGGGTGACAGAATAGAAATTTATCGCCCATTAATAGCAGATCCTAAAGATGCTCGAAGAAAGCGTGCAGAAAAAGCTAAAGAAGAAGGCCGCGCTAATAAAATTACTGGCGGGCGCCCTCTGTAAAACAAAAAAAGGTGAGCAATGCTCACCTTTTTATATTGTTAAGTTATTTATTGCTCTATAGGTGCTTATTGCTCAAGCGGAGTATTAAACTCTTCAGGTTGGTCGTAATCACCTAGTACAGCAACTAATTTCTCGTTTTCAAATTTAATCACCAACTCTTTTTGTTGCTCGTTTTTACGACCTTTATTGAAGCTATAAACATAGCGCCATGTGCTTTTATCAAAGGCATCTTCAGCAATAGGGCGACCTAATACATAAATAACTTGCTCTCGAGTCATGTTTACACGAAGCTTATCTACATCCGATTGTTCTAAAAAGTTACCCTGTGGGATGTTTATTCTGTATACCCAGCTAGAACAGCCCGCTAATGAGCTAAATGTTAAAGCGACGATAAGCCAAAGAGAAAAAGTTTTTAACGACTGCATTGTTAGTTGTGATCCTTATTTTTTATAATCTGCATGATACCGATTAGTCACTGAAGGTAAAACCCTTTTAAGCAATTGTTTTTTGTTAAGGGTGTTAAGGTAATGTTTTGACCACTGATAATGAAAAAAGTTTACAGGACATTGATACAAATGCATTAAAAAGTGAGCCTATGTGGTTTTTATACATAGTAGAAACACGATTTGGGCATTGGTATACAGGGATCACTACAAACGTTGAAAAGCGTTTTGCTACTCATCAAGCAGGTAAGGGCGCTAAAAACCTAAAAGGTAAAGGGCCCCTTTTATTGATTCATCAACAACAAGTAGGTAATAAAAGCGAAGCGAGTAAGCTGGAATATAAGCTAAAAAAACTGACTAGAGCAAAAAAAGAAGCGTATGTATTTGCTTACACTTGCAAAGATTAAGGTAGGATTAGTTAATTAATACATCAACTAATAGTGCATCGAGTTTAAAGCGACATATCAACATTTTAAATGTGCAGCTTGCGCTCCAATAGGCTTTTAAAGGTAACTTCTAATCAGCTACATTAACAACCAGGTGTACGGATAACTTAAAACGAGTATGTGGTGGGTATGATAAATGGTGAGTTAATGGGGGGTAAACACCTTTAAACAACACTAAATGTTTATAGTGATGCTCAAAGGTGTCATTCAATCGCTTTTATTTTCTTAACGGTGTTTTTCAAAAGTAGCAACTAATGCATCAAGTGTTTGTGCACTGTTTGCTAAGTCGCGAATAGCTTGTTCAGTATTAATTTGCTCGCTCATTGCTTTGTCGCTAATTTCACTGATTTGTTCAATGTTACGCCCTACATCAGCAACTACATTGCTTTGTTGCTCAGTAGCCGTTGCTATGAGCGTAGCCATATCATTTATTTGATTAGCCGTTTCGCTAATTGCATCAAGAAGCTCAACCGAACTTTGCATTGCCCCCACACTTTGCTGGGCTTTATTTTTTGATTGGCTAATATCATTAACCACATCGTCAGAGATTTTAGTGAGCTCTTCAATCATAGATTGAATCTCAGTTGTTGATTGAGATGTACGATTAGCCAATGCACGTACTTCATCTGCTACTACAGCAAAACCGCGTCCGTGTTCACCTGCACGAGCAGACTCAATGGCAGCATTTAAGGCAAGTAAGTTAGTTTGCTCTGAAATGCCTCGAATTGAGTCAACAATGCTTGCTATATCAACTGTTTTTTTAGAGAGCAGTGTAACCTGCTCTGTTATGCCGTCAATATCGCTAGCTAGGGCTGAAATTGTTGCCTGGCTTTGCAATACTTGTTTATGGCTTTGAACGGTATTTTCGCGACTGTTATCAGTTAATTTTGCTGTGTTTGCCGCGCTTTGAGCTATTTCTTGCACGGTCGCGCCCATTTCATTAATTGCAGCTGCCACAGAAATTGTTTGCTCTTTTTGACTATCTATTGCTTGTGAGTTTCGTTTTGCTTGTTCAAAAACATGATCAGAGCTTTGACGAATATCATGGCTTTCGCTTGCCACTTGAGTAATCGCTGTTTCTATTTTATTGATAAACTGATTAAAGCCATTACTTAAATTATTAAGCTCTGGTTGGCTTGATTCAGGTAGTCGGTACGCTAAATTAGCATCACCAGATCCCAACCTTGAAAATAGCTCAGCCATTTTAGAAAGTGGAGATGAAAGCGAGCGAGCAAGTAAATAACTAACTAAGCTAGCAATGATTGCAATTATCAAAGTGAAGGTAAATATTTGCCACTGTAGTGTACTAACACTTGCAAATACTTCACTTTTTGGTACTTGTGCAACAACGTATAAATCAGTGTTTTTAATAGGTGTAGCGGCGATTAGTGTTGGTTCACTATTTAAGCTTATTTCTTCTATCGCAAAGCCGTTTTGGTTAAATAATTGGTTGTGAATATTTGCAGTATATAAATCATCAATATTCGCTTTAGCTACTTTATTGGCATCTTTATGAAGTTGAATTAGGCCGTTTTTATCTGCAATAAATACAAAGCCTGTTTTTTCAATTTTAAACTGTTGTAAAAGCTTTTGCATATCTGTGATGCTTTTAGCTAAACCCGCTAAACCAGTACCATTTGCTTGCTGGTGATTTACAAACATTTTTACGTCATTAGCAGACTCTTGATAAATACTTATGGAGTAGGGCTGTTTAGATTGTGTAAAACCAAAAAACCAGCCATCGGCGGCATCATTTTGTAGCACACGTAAAAAACCGTTTTGGTTCCAATATTGCGCTGTATTTCTATTTGCCCAAGATGCAGTGGCTAAATCAAATTGTGAGGCGACTCGGTTTAACTCTTTTAATAACAACGTATCGTCTTGGTTATTAGACTCAGCCCACTGTAATATAAACTCATTTGATGATAGTTGCTGTGCAGCACCTAATAGCTCGTTTATTTCACCACCGATATGGTTACTTATCGTTTGCAGTTTGCTTGGCAATTCTGATTCGATCATACGTTGCTCAATAATATCTTCAGAACTGTATAACGAAGTTAAGCCAATAAGTGCAGCTACGCATATAGCAATACCGCTTCCAAGAGCCGTTATTTTTTGAGTGATTGAAAGGTTTTTTATCATCATGATATTAATTATTTTTACAACTGAGTAGAGAGCTATGTTAGCACATTATTTATTTTGAGCTAACTATTGGCTAAAGCACAATTAATGAACTTACATTGAATTGATTAAGTTTTTATTAATAGGCATTAAAAAAGCCCATACGCAAAACATATGGGCTTGGTTTCTAACAAGCGAAACTTAATGTCTAGGGTTATACAATCTTTTTCATTGCTGACATGTAACCACGTAGCTTAGCGCCAACTTTTTCTACAGGGTGCTCACGTAGAGCTGCATTAATTTGAATCAACGTTTGGTTATCAACTTGGTTGCTTTGCTCGCCAAGACCTTTACCAATAACATCAGTATCAATGTTTTTCATAAAATCAGCTAATAGTGGCAAACATGCATGGTTATATAAGTAACAACCATATTCAGCTGTATCAGAAATAGTACGGTTCATTTCGAAAAGCTTTTTGCGGGCAATTGTATTAGCAATTAACGGCGTTTCGTGTAATGACTCGTAGTAAGCCGACTCTTCAATAATGCCCGCTGCGGTCATTGTTTCAAAAGCGAGTTCAACACCTGCTTTAACCATAGCTACCATTAAAATACCGTTGTCAAAAAACTCTTGCTCTGAGATTTCTACATCGCCAGCAGGTGTTTTTTCAAAGTTAGTTTCAGCTGTTTCGCTGCGCCATTTTAGTAAGTTAGCGTCGTCGTTATTCCAGTCTTCCATCATTACACGTGAGAACGTACCGTCGATGATGTCATCTTGGTGCTTGTTATAAAGCGGACGCATAATAACTTTAAGCTCTTCACTTAACTCAAACGCTTTTACTTTTGCTGGGTTTGATAAACGGTCAAGCATGTTAGTAACACCACCGTATTTAAGTGCTTCGGTGATTACTTCCCAGCCGTATTGAATTAGTTTAGATGCGTAGCCTGCATCAATTCCTTTTTCAATCATTTTATCAAAACATAAAATGGAGCCTGTTTGTAGCATGCCACAAAGGATAGTTTGCTCACCCATTAAGTCTGATTTTACTTCAGCAATAAATGACGATTTTAAAACGCCTGCACGGTGACCACCAGTACCTGCTGCGTATGCTTTAGCTTGTGCTAAGCCGTGGCCTTGAGGGTCGTTTTCTGGGTGAACAGCAATAAGTGTTGGAACACCAAAGCCGCGTTTGTATTCTTCACGTACTTCAGAGCCTGGGCATTTTGGCGCAACCATGATTACCGTGATGTCTTCGCGTACTTGCATGCCTTCTTCAACAATATTAAAGCCGTGAGAGTATGCAAGGGTAGAGTCCTTTTTCATAAGCGGCATAATTGCACTTACTACTGCTGTATGTTGTTTATCTGGCGTTAGGTTTAATACTACATCAGCAGTAGGGATTAATTCTTCGTATGTGCCAACTGTAAAGCCATTCTCAGATGCATTTAAAAACGATTGACGGCGCTCAGAAATAGCAGATGCACGTAATGTGTAAGAAACGTCTAAACCAGAGTCACGTAAGTTAAGGCCTTGGTTTAAACCTTGTGCGCCACAACCTACAATAACTAATTTTTTACCTTTAAGTGCGTCAACGCCATCGGTAAATTCGCCAGCGTCCATAAATTCACATTGCGCTAATTGCGCTAATTGCTCGCGTAAAGGTAAGGTATTGAAATAATTCGCCATTGTTAGTGTCCTATAAATTTGTTTGTTAGATGCGCGGCATTTGCAGCGCTTACAAACACCTTATGCAAAAACGTTACTTGCGTAAAATGATATATTTGAATTAAAGTATTTCATAATATGAAACGTAGAGCGTGATATGGACCATAAACATCTAAACTATTTTTTAGCCCTAGCTAAAACTTTGCACTTTGCACGTGCAAGCGAACTTTGTCATATAAGTGCACCCACACTAAGTCGCAATATAAAGCAGTTAGAAGAAGAGGTGGGGGTTGCATTATTTTTACGAGATAACAGAAGTGTAAAGTTAACGCGTGAAGGGGAGTCGTTTATTGATTACGCAACAGCAACGCTTGCAAGTTGGCAACGTTTTAAGGCTAACGCACAGGACCCAACTCAACACATTTATGGCAAGGTAAGTATATTTTGTTCAGTGACTGCCTCTTATAGTTTTTTACACCAAATATTGGAGCAGCTGCGAGCGCAACATCAATATATAGAAATAACTTTAAACACGGGCGACCCAGCGTTAGCTATTAACAGGGTGCTTGATGGACACGAGTTAATGGCAATTGCTGCTAAACCAAGTAAGTTACCCGCGCAAATTGCATTTGTGGATATTGGTTACTCCCCACTTGTATTAATAGGCCCAAAAATTCAATGTCCGCTTAGCGAAAAATTAATACAAAATAATGAAATAACAGATTGGTCAGATCTTGAATTTATAGTGCCAGAGCAGGGTTTTGCAAGACAAAGGTTAGAGCAATGGTGGCGTAAAAATAATATTCACGGAAAAATATATGCACAAGTTGCAGGACACGAAGCTATGGTTTCTATGGTAAGCCTAGGTTTTGGTGTGGCAATGGTTCCTAAAATAGTGCTAGATAACAGCCCGCTGCAAGATAAAGTACAGATTTTGACACCTAAAATGCAAGTGCCTGAGGGGTTTGATATAGGTTTAGCGGTATTAAAAAAAGAACTAAACGACCCAGCTATCAGTGCATTATGGAATATAGCACAAACTTTAGACGCAAAAGCTATTTAATATACTCAGTAAAAAACTAGTTCAGTAAATAGTATGAATAGTGGTTGCTTAAAGGTTTACTATTACTTAACATTGAAAACTAATAAAAAAAACAATGCCGCATGAGAGTTTATCTATGAACCAAGCAGTATCACTTGCTCATTCTGCCCAGTGCCTTAAAAAGGCAATCCCATTAATGGTAAAGTACCGTATGCCGGTCACCCCCATTAACTACGCAATTTGGTACTGTTATATTCAAGGGAATAACCCTTCTCTTAATGCTGAGTTAGATCAAGTTATTGAGCAGCAACAAACCTGTTCTCAAGATAAAGCCAAAGAGATTTTTGATAAGCATCTAACGCAGGACGATTTGGCTTTTTTTCAAGAAATGACAGAAAAATTCCATACAACTATGGAACAAGTTCAGCAAGATATAAGTATAACGCTTGATCATTCTAAAAGTTTCACTACAAGCCTCGTAGACTCTCAAAATGAATTAAACATGCTTGCAGATGTAAGCTCATATAATGAAATTTTAGGCTGTGTTGAGCGTTTAACTGACGAATCGATCGCCATGCAAGATTATGCGCGAGAGTTTCAAACTAAGTTAGCCGTTGCATACAATGAAATTAAGGATTTAAAAGAAGCGTTAAATATTTCAAAAGAAGCTGCTGATACAGATACGCTTACAGGCTTTTATAATAGAGGTAAGTTTGATACCGACATTATAGATTTTTGTCGTCAATATTCAGAGCAAGCACAAGAAAGCTCGCTTGCTGTACTTATTATGTTTGATATTGATCACTTTAAGCGCTTTAACGATGACTTTGGCCACCAAAAGGGCGACGAAGTATTGAAGTTGGTAGCTAAAAAAGTAACAGAAAACACAATAGATACTGCCAAAGTGTATAGGTATGGCGGGGAAGAGTTTTGTATTACTGCTTACTTTGACACGATTAACGATATTATAGCGTTTGCAGACCGTATTCGTATTGATATAGCAAAACTAGCGATCCGTAAAAAGCATGATGTAACAACTAAACGTGCTATTTCGGCTAGTTTTGGATTAGCTATTTTACGCCCGTTTACAAATAGCGCTGTATTAGTAGAGCGGGCAGATAGAGCGTTATATATAGCTAAAACTCACGGGCGAAACCGTATTGAGATAGCTCCCGATATTTAATCCTCCCTTTTTTAAACATAAAAGTTAACATTGTTGTATACAAATTGTGAATAATTGTAACCAGCTAGAGCTAGTTTAAAAAGACCTTGCTAGTATGGGTGACTCACTTATTTTTATACTTTGATTTACGCTAATGCGGTACTCCTTTTCATTAATTACAGCTTTATGCTTTAGCTTGCTGTTTAGCTGTTTTTCAGTGCGTGCTACACAAGATAGTAATCACGCTGATGAATTTACAGAGCAAAGCATATCAATTAACCAGTGGCATTTAAGTTTAAGTGCGGGAGTTGGTGTAATAACAAACCCATTACACGGCGGAGATAACATCCCGCTGGTGGTAATTCCTCAAGTCGCTTTTTATGCAAAGCAATGGTTTTTTGATAACGGTCGGCTTGGTTACTCATTTTTACAAACTCCAAAACATCATCTTAACTTAGTGACTGAATTAAATACTGAGTCTCGCTTTTTTATTGACTGGCACCCAAAAAATATTTTTACATTACAAAGTAGTGCGTTTAATACTCAGCAGGTTATAGAAGAGGAAAGTGAAGCGCGCTCCGTAAATATAAATACCCTACATAAACGCAAGCTAGCTCTTGATGCTGGACTGGCATATCACTATGTAAATGAAGAACATGTATTTTCTGTTCAAGCGCTACATGATGTAACCGATGTATACTCTGGTGTCCGTGGTGCATTGCAATGGCAGTACCATACACTGTTTGGGCAGCTTAAAATAAAACCCACCCTTGGAATAAATTACAAATCTTCGGAACTAAATAACTACTTTTATGGACTTAAAGACGGTGAAACTCAATTTGGTAAAATAGACGTTGGTAGTAGTTGGCAACCTTATGCTAAAATCGACGCCCGTTGGCCACTGAGTAAGGCTGACTCTCTTCGTTTTCATATAGCATATTATGACTATTCGGCTATGGATGGCAGTCCGCTTTTTGAACGCACTTATTCAATGACTGCTTTTATAGGATTTGACCGTACTTTTTAATATGAAGTATTCAATATTAGTTGTGTTTATTACTACTTTATTTAGTGGTTTTAGTATGGCACAAACCGCTAATCTTAGCGTTTCTCCCAAAGTCTGTGTTGTTTCTGAGCAACAAGAATTTTGCGATCTCGATTTACAGTTTAACTGGCAATTACATGCCTCTAGTGATGTGTGTTTGTATCAACAAGATGAGCAGCTGCAGTGCTGGCAGCAGCAAAGTTCTGGGCAATATAATTATAAAGCGCGTGTTCAGGTGGAGACCATATACTCCTTAATCAATCCTCATACGGGTGTGTTAATAGCAACAACACAAATTGAAGTACAAAGCGCCCATGCTAAAAAAAATAGGCGTAGGCTTCGCTCTCCGTGGAGCTTTTTTTAATTTAGGAGCAACAAATGCCAAAAATTTTACTTGTTGAAGATGATCTCGGTTTACAGCAGCTAACAAAAGATTACCTTGAACATAATGGCCTAGAAGTCGATGTATTAGATCGTGGTGACGAAGTGTTTGACTACTTAGAAAATAACACTCCCGATTTAATGATATTAGACGTAATGCTGCCAGGTAAAGATGGCTTTAGCGTTTGTCGCCAAGTAAGAGATAAGTTTACTCTACCCATTTTAATGCTGACTGCTAAAGGTGAAGACTTTGACCAAGTACTTGGTTTAGAGCTCGGCGCAGACGATTATGTAATAAAACCAGCAGAACCGCGTGTACTTTTGGCTCGTGTTAATGCATTACTTCGTCGTGGGCAACCGGTTGTAAAAGCAAGTGAAGAGCTTCAGTTTGGCGATTTAATGATTGATAAAACCAGTCGAATTGTAAAGCTAAGTGATTCTGAAATAGTATTAACCTCACATGAGTTTGAGCTATTATGGCTACTTGCCTCAAATGCAGGCGAAGTATTGAGCCGAGAACATGTTCATCAGCATATGATAGGACGTCAATACGATGGTCTTGATAGAACGGTTGATGTGCGCGTATCACGAATTCGAAAGAAATTAGGCGATAATAGCGATAAGCCTTATCGTATAAAAACTGTATGGGGACAAGGCTATTTATTTGTTTCTGATGCGTGGGATCTTTAGCACTATTTAAGGTTAATCGGCTTTAATGGGAAAACTGTTTACCAGCTTATACTTATATATCATTGTTTCATTATTTGTTGTAAGTGGTGTTATTGAGCAGCTGTGGCCCTATGAAGAGTCGCAGCAGCAAGTTCTATTAGATGACGAGTTTGGGCAATCGCTCTGGTTGCTCTCACAAACCCCCAACGGTCTTCAACAGCTCAAGCATAACTTTGAAAGTAAAGTTATTGCCAGACGTGACTTGATACTTCCTCAAAAGCAACAAACACAACTTAAACAAGATCATTACTTATACTTGTACGATAAGCAGCAGCGTATTGTATGGTATGTAGAGCTTGGCAATAATGCATTACTGCAGGTTGGGCCTGTAGGTGTTTTAACACCAGAAGCATCATCTGTTTGGCCTTATTTATTATTACTCGTTATTGTTGGAATTCCGGTAGGGCTTTGGAGCTTTTTATTGTGGCGCGATTTTACAAAACTAAGTAAAGCCTGTGAAGCTGTTGAAGGCTTACAAGACTTTGACTTAAATGACACATCAAAATCATTTTTTTTGCCAATTACCGATACATTAAAAGTAATGCAGCAGCGTATTGAGTTTTTACTTAGTGCGCAACAAGAGCTTACTTCTTCTGTATCGCATGAATTTAGAACGCCACTGGCGCGTTTAAAGTTTGCCATTGTTATGCTGCAAGAGCAGCTACTTAATGAAAAGGGTGAGAAGTACCTAGCAAATATGCAAACCGATATTAGCGAGCTTGAATCTTTAGTTTCTGAGATGCTTGAGTACGCACGCTTAGACTCACAGCAACCAAGCATTAAGCCAGTAAATTGTGATTTAGTGGGTTTGATAAAAACAGTTGTTGAAAAGCTAAACTTTGAAACGCAGATAAACCTTTCTACGGACTTTCCTGATAAATTTAATTACGACTGCGATAGCCACTTCATGTCGCGAGCTTTACAAAACTTAATAGGAAATGCCTTAAAGTATACGTATTCACAGGTTAAGATTTCTCTTTTAACTGAAAAAAATCATATTTTACTTATCGTTGAAGACGATGGAGAAGGGATTACTCCCACTGAGCGAGAAAACGTATTCAAACCTTTTACCCGGTTAGATAAAAGCAGAGCAAAGGATACTGGTGGTTTTGGCTTAGGGCTTGCTATAGTTGCTAAAATTATTCATTGGCACCAAGGTGAGTGTAAAGTAGAAAGCTCTGCCTTAGGTGGTGCTAAATTTATTGTGTGTTTACCGCTTAAATTCAAGACATAAAAAAAGCGCCGAGAGGCGCATTTTTGTGGTTAAAAACCAAAATCAACAAGTAGCAATTAAATAGACCGGCTACCTTCAAAAAAGTTCTCAATTAATTTATTTTTTTCAAGCAATGGCATAAGCATTTGCTCAAGCCCATTTAATTTTACTTCATACATCATCGCTAATTGGCTGCCGAGTTTTGTGTCGGGGAATCCTTGTTGCTTAAACCAAACCAAATAGGGCTCGGGTAGTAACAATAAAGGACGTCCTGCATATTTTCCAAAAGGCATTATTGTGTTGATTGCTATTTTGAGTTGTTTTGGATCCATATAGATAACTTAAATATTTATGCGTAGTTAAGTGTAAGGGATTTTAGAGAGATAAAATAGGCTGTGACGGGCAAGAAACAGCCTATTGAGCGAGGGAGTAGGCCCTCTGACTTAAGAATTTATGTTGGTAAATATAACCCTTGTAAGACGTTAATTAGCTGGAGTCTAATTACGTTATTATTTTTAACATGGGTTCTTATTTAACCAACACGGCTAGTCTACCTGTTTTTTATTGCTGTGGTGAGTAGGCTTGTAAAGGAATGTAAATAGAATGGGTTTTTATTTTAAAACTAATAACAAAGAACTACGTTCTTTGTTATTAGTTAGCGTTATCAAACACGATTTATTCGTTAAATAGCTCTTGCTTAACGTGTTCAGCAAAACCACTACCAGCCTCTAGGTAAAAGTTATAAGTAGAGTGCACACCCATTTCTTCGAGTTCTTTTTGCTGGTCGGGATAGTTTGCAATGGCGGTAACTTGGCCTTTGTAGCCAGAAGCCTGAAGTTGCTCTAATGCAAAAATATTTTGCATATGCTTGGGCATTGCAAGCATAACCATTTCAACATGTGAGTGATTCACTCGTTGCCAAAAATCAGGGTCTGTTGCATCGGCAATGAGTACATTTCTTCCTCTTTTAACGTGTTTATCTACCACTTCTGGCTTTATATCAATACCCGCAACAACATTTGGGTGCGTAGCATTTATTGTTTCATACGCACCGGTACCTATACGGCCCATGCCAAAAATAACTATTTTAGTGTTATTTAGGTTAACCGGTAGCTCTTCGGCCAAACGTGTTTTACTTTCAAACTTCAATAGCCAATGCTCTATTTTTACGTACAACTCGTTTGAGCGTTTATTCAAAGGCGAAGCGATAACAAACGTAATAGACACTGCAATTGCCATCACTGCCAGCCACTCAGAGGTGATCATGCCGGTAGTTGCTGCCACAGCACATACAATTAAGCCAAATTCGCTGTAGTTAGATAAGCTAAATGTAGTTAGTAAAGAGGTGCGTGCACGCAGTTTAAATAAATTAGTAAACACATAATAAAGGCCTGCTTTAATTGGTAGTACCAAAATAAGTATTATTGCAACGATTAAAGAATTACCCGTAAGCTCTGCATTTAAGCCAATACTTAGGAAAAAACCAACCAATAATATATCTTTTAAGTTGAGTAAGGACTTTGATAACTCGCCTGCTTTTTTATGCGGGGCAAACATCATCCCGATTATTAGTGCACCTAAATCGCCTTTTAGGCCTGCAAATTCAAAAGCATGATAGCCAGCAACGAGTGCGAAAAAGAACCCAAATAAAGGTAGTAGCTCACCATGCTTTGAGCGGTTTAATACGCCGTACATTACGGGTCTAAGTAAAGGCAAGGCAATTATTAAAGCAATGGCCCATAAATTTGGTACTTTCCCTGTGCTTATTGCTAAAAATATAACCGCGAAAATATCTTGCATTACTAAAATACCAATGGCTATTTTACCGTGTAAGCTTGCCATTTCTCCGCGCTCTTCAAGCACTTTTACTGCAAAAACAGTGCTTGAAAAGCTAAGCGCAAAGCCAACTAATAAAGCACTTTGCCAGCTTAAGTCAACAAACATAGGTACTGCAAACACACCAAGTAATAGCATAAAGCCACTAAATAATGCGCTACTAAAAATTATATGTAAGGTCGCAGGCGCCCATACCTGGGGTTTTACTAAGCTGTGTACTTTAAGTTTTAAGCCAATACTAAAAAGAAGAAGTGTTACGCCAAGTGCCGCAATTGTGTCCAGTAGTTCAGTACTTTTGTAGCCTGATAAATTTAAAGCAAAACCAGCCAGTAAAAAGCCAATTAGTGGAGGAAGTTTTAACTGATAAACGGCAAAGCCACATACAAATGCGGCGGCAAAATAGATTAGTTCCATAATTCTTAATATCACTTCATTTGGGATTGCAGTGTAACGAAAAATTTATACCATTGAAAATAAAAATAGTGCTAAAAATGAGCGCGTTTAATCAATTACTTGCTCAGTTACGTATAAAAAATGCACATTAAACACGTATTTAATCGTAAATAGCATGTAAATAACATTTTTTCACTGACATTGGCTTTTAAATATGGTTAAGATGCTTTAACGAAGGAGTTTAAGCATGAGCAAAAAATACAGTCGCTCAGCTTAAGGAGAAATATATGTTTAAAAAGATTTTAGCGTCAGTGGGTATTGGTGCTGCGAAAGTAGACACTATTTTAGAAACTGAGCACTTACAACCAGGTCAGCTTTTTAACGCGCAAATAGTTATTACAGCGGGTGATGTAAGCCAAGAGATTGCTGGTTTAGATTTATTATTAATGACCCGTGTAAAAGTGGCCGGTGATGATGGCGATTATTTTACTAATCATGTAATCGATCAGTGGCGCATTACAGACATAGGGTCTATTGAGCCTGGTGAAGTAAAAAGCATTCCTTTTGAAGCTCGCCTTCACCCTGAAACACCAATTACTGAAATTAACGCGGGTTACAACCAATCTCATGTATGGATTGAAACAGGCTTAGATATTGATTTAGCACTTGATCCGACCGATAAAGACCATTTACACATTTATCCTAATGAAGCCGTTAAAACATGTATGCAGGCAATGGATAAACTAGGATTTAGCTTGATGAAAGCGGATGTTGAAAAGGGTCATTTACGTGCATCTACTTTTCAGTCTCTGTCAGGCTGTTATCAAGAACTTGAATACAAACCAAATAGCCGCAGCTTATTTGGGCTTCAAGAAATTGAGCTGTCGTTTGTTCCTGAGGCACATAAAACTCACGTGCTGATAGAGCTTGATAGAGCCTTTAGAAGCGATGGTTATGTAGATTTAACTATAGAGCATGACCATGTTAATTTGTCGCAGTTGTGCGACCAACTAGAGCGCTTATTTACTTGATAGTAGAGCGTAGTTTAGTAAAACCCAGCTAAGGCTGGGTTTTTTGTTATAGGATTTTATATGACGTTTAAATGCGAACCGTTCGACTCCCTTGACTCTCGTACTCTTTTTACAATAATTCGTGGGCGTATTGATGTATTTGTAGTGGAGCAACAATGCCCTTATCCCGAGCTAGATGATGTAGATATTGCTGCAAATACTAAGCACTTATATACACTTTATAATGATCAGTTACAGAGCTATGCGCGTTGCTACGAAAAAAATAAACACTACAGTGCAATAGGGCGCGTACTTGTCAGTGAAAGTGCACGTGGAAAAGGGCAAGCTACACTACTTGTTAACGAGGCTATAAATTGTTGTAAGAGGCACTGGCCTGAGCGTGATATTTATATTGGCGCTCAAACTTACTTACTTGAGTTTTATCGCTCTCTTGGTTTTGAAGATTATGGAAATGAATACTTAGAAGACGGTATTGCCCATCAAGATATGATTTTAAAAGTGTCATAAATCAGTACACATATAAAAGCTCACACATGTGAGCTTTTATATTTTAAGCTTAGCTTAGCAAAGAGTGTAAAAACACCATGCCAATGGCCAGTGGGCATACAAACTTAGTGTACCAAGGCCATACTTTCCAAAATAAAGTGTTATGGACCTCTGGGTTACCTTCTTGAATTGCTTTAAGTAGTGAGCCTCTATACCAAATCCAACCAACAAAAATACAGCACATTAGGCCAAGCAATGGCTGTGCTACTTTAGTCGTTAAGGTGATCACTAAACCAAATAAGCTACCAAGGTTGCAAACAATAGTAATACTAACAATTGCAATGAGTGCGCCAATTAACCAAGTTGCTTGAACGCGTTTCATCGCAAAGCGCTCAACAGTGTATGACACAGGTGCTTCTAACATTGAAATAGATGAGGTTAATGCGGCAATACTCATTAACGCAAAAAATGCAAAGCCTACAAATAAACCTACGCCGCCCATACCGTCAAATAAAGCGGGGAGTACTTGAAATACTAATGTATCTTCAGAGAGTAGTTTACCTGTTGATGCAGAGAATATTTCAACACCTTGTGCTTGTGCTACATACATGGCTGGAATGATCAGTAAGCCTGCAACAAAAGCGATAAATACATCAATAAGCGTTACATAAGCACCTAAAGAAACTAGGTTCTCTTTTTTGCTAATATATGAGCCATAAATAATCATTACACTAGTGCCTAGCGATAACGAGAAGAAGGCTTGGCCAAGTGCACTTACGAGAAGTTGTGCGTCAAAAATAGATGAAAAGTCTGGAACCAAATACGCTTTTAAACCTTCCATAGCGCCATCTTGTGTCATTACATAGGCAATAAGTGCAAATAAAATACCTAACAGGGCGGGCATTAATCGTTTTGACCATTTTTCGATGCCGTTTTCTACGCCTCGACTGATAATAGCGACAGTCAAAGCAATAAATACTAGAGTAAATATAATGTTTCTAGTAAGTGACTGCTCGCTTAGCCATGTCGATGCTGTGTCGGCGCCGACCAAAGTAGCTATGGGTTCAGCGGTAGCACTGAGCATCCAGCCTGCAACAATAGCGTAAAAACTTAAAATAAAGCCTGCACATAAAATACCACCAAAACCAACAGTAAAAGCAAAACGCTTTTGCCAAGGTTTACTCGATATTTTTTTAAGTGATGACACTGCATTAGCTTGACCGTGACGGCCGATCATCAGCTCTGCCATTAAGGCAGGGTAGGCCAAAAAGAAAGCAAGTACTAAATAAGCGACTAAAAATGCAGCACCGCCATTACTTGCTGTTTGTGTTGGGAATCCCCATATGTTGCCCAAACCAACGGCAGAACCGGCGGCGGCCATAATAAAACCAAAGCGAGAGCTAAACTCGCCTCTAACTGCGCTCATATTATTGTACTTCTCTATTGTGTGACGGCGCTGACAATCTACTGGAAATGTAAATAAATAAAAAGTGCTTATTTGCTGATTTAGCACAATTTAATAAGTCGAGTGTATGTATTAACCATCAGTTTTATTTATTGTTATCGAGTCGTTTAAAATAACGAGTTGATTTTGTTTAATAATTGTTAACTTTGCTCTGTAACTATTGCTTTACGGGTTGTAATGCTGAGCAATAGTGAGGGTAAAACAAGCCCCTCCTAGTTGATTACTTTTAGTAACTTTAACATTACCGTGATGCCAATCAGCTACTTTGGCAACTATGGCCAAACCAAGACCATAACTTTTATCGGCTCTATTGCGGTGATCTTCTTCTCTAAAAAATGGGCTAAATACATTATTAAAGTTTTCACGGGCGATTCCCGGCCCATCATCTTCTACGGTAATTATAAGTTGTTGCTCGTGTAATTTTGCGCTTAAGTAAATATATTGACTCGCAAAATCACAGGCATTCGTTAATAAGTTTGTAATGGCACGTGCAAGCCAATGAAGATCGGCACTTATAAAATCGCCGCTACTGTTAAGCTGCACACTTAACATTTGCGACTCAAGCTTTGGCGCAAGCTGCACTAAAATATCTTCAAGGTATAGTTTAATATTTGTTGAAGAGTAGGTCAGTTTATTAGCATTTTGCTCAAGTGTTGCAAACGCTAAATAACTGCTCAGCATAGACTCCATATGATCCAAATCGTTTTCCATACGTGCTAAATATTGCTTTATTTTATGCTCATCATGGCTATCAAGCGCGGCATCTAATCCAAATCGAAGGCAGGCTATAGGAGTGCGTATATCGTGAGATAAGCTTGAGGCCATTAATTTATTTTCGGCGACGAGCTTTTCTATCTGACTCGCCATGCGATTAAAGGTGAGCTCAACATCTTTTATATAAGTAAAGTGCGACACTTTTATACGGGCTTGAACGTTACCGGATGCAAATTTTTTGGCAGCTTCGTTTAATACAGTTAAACGTTTTGCTAAAGGGGCAATAATAAAGCCCATAAATACACACAAGCCTGCATAAAATAGCAGTGTTAGCATTATGTCATTACGTTGCTCGCCATCAGAGTGTTTATCTAAGCGCATAGATAAATGAAAAGGATTTAGTATTTCACTGCTATAAAGCATATAAAAGCCTTGCTGATCTTCTAAAATCAGACCATCAGGGGTGTGCATTTGTAATAATAGTGATGGCGGTAAGGCTAACGACTCGTTAGGTTTGTAATCAATTAAAATATCAAACTCTTGGGCAAGTTGTTTTACATAGCTGCTGCGCTCTGGTGTAGGAATGTTGGCGAGCTGCTTACTAAAACCAGTAATCATTTTACTTTGTTGGCTAAACTCATCTTGAGGCGTATGTGCGCGCTGGCTAAATGCATCAATAAGCCAGCCTAAAACCACAATAGATAACAGCGCACTGCCTAGGAGTGATATATAAAACTTTTTCATTTATTTATCACTTTATTACCACGCAGTAGAAACAAGTAAATAGCCGCGGCCCCAAATAGTTTTTATTTTTTCTGGGTTTTGTGAGTCATCATTAAATTTTTTACGAAGCGCAGATATAAGCACATCAACACTTCTGTCAAGTCCGTCGTACTCCCTGCCTTTAGTTGCTTTAAATACAGCATCGCGTGATACAACTTGGCCTGCATTACTTGCTAGGTAATGTAGTAATAAATACTCGGCGCTTGATATGTTTATATCTTGCTCATTAAGGGTTACATTTCTTGATTCGGTATTAATACTAAGCGCGCCGACTTGAATAAGGCTTTCGTTAACCTGTGGCGTATTAGGTTCATTGTTTTGACGCAGCGCGGCTTTAATTCGTGCTAATAAGGCACGCGGGCGAACAGGTTTCATTATGTAATCGCTTGCACCGACTTCGAGGCCTATGACTTCATCCATTTCTTCATCGCGGGCGGTGAGCATTATAATAGGTGCGTTATAAAAACTGCGAAGCTCTCTGCAAACACTAATACCATCTTGTCCTGGAAGCATAATATCAAGCAGCACTATATTAGGGTTCAATGTTTTTACTTGGCTAACAACTTCGTCACCCCGATGACAAACATGAGTAGTGTAGCCTTGCTCTGTTAAATACTCAGCTACCCACTGGGCAAGCGATACATCGTCTTCAACAAGTAAAATGGTGCCGTAGTTATCCATAAAATATCCTTAGAACAAGTGGTATTAAAATAGTCGCCAGCGACGTTTTTTTTGTCTGTTTTGATAAACCCATTGTAGCTTCACTTCTGCTGTGCTGATGACTTTAGCTGTATTGCTATCAAATAGTTCAAATGAAATGCTTTGTTGTGAGTCAAAAGCATAATTAAAAGTGCCGCTTTGCTGTTTGAGCCAACATTGCATTATGTACTTTGATGTTGCATCACGCAGACAGTAATTACCAATTACAGGTTGCTCCCACGTGAGTGTAACATCAGCATAGCAATTACGCCCTTCGCGCAGCGCAACGCAGGTATCGGGCAATGCTATCAGTGCTTCTGGTGGCTCTTGTGCTTTTAAAAGCCAAGGGCTTGGGAAGATCAGTAATACACAGATCCATCTAAAATACATAACGTAGGCCTACCTTGGCTTTATGTTGATATCCTTGGGAAATAATAGGGCTGTCGTCGATTTCTTTTGAAAACCATGTAGTGAGCCAACCCGCTAAAAATACCCAGTCGCGGCTCAAGGGGTATTCTGCATGAAACTCAAACATAATACTGGTGCTGGCATTACTGTTATATATAGGGCGAAGGCTGGTGGCTTCATCGCTATCAATACCAAAATAGTAATTAGTAAAGTCAGCGGAGTAGGCGCTAATACCCACCCCTGATCTAAATTCCCAATTTCGCCATGGTAATATTTGGCTAAAAAAGCTGTTTATGACCCAGCCATTGTGGGCACCCGATACATCATGAAGGTATTCAAAGGAGAATTGCGAGTTTTCAAATCTGCGGGTTAATCTAAGACCTACGTCAAAATCGTAATTACGCTTTTTTATCCCTTGCAGCTCTTTTATAACGCCATTGTTATAAAAGCCAAGGCCTTTTTCGTCAAACCCGGCTTGAGTATTGGTGCCTAAAATATCTAGGCCCCAATCAAATTTATCGATAAGGCTGTAGCCTATAACAAGACCGCCGCTTAGCTGGTTATGATCAAAATCGAGGTAAAATCTGTCGTAAGAAATAGCAAGGCTGAGGTCAAGTTCGACGCCTTTATCGTAAGACTCAATCCCAACAAGGTAAGAGTCTTCAATATAAAAGCCAGCGCCTGCACTCCAGTCCCACGCAAAACCTTGAGTTGGTTCTAGCGTGTTATCGGCATAATAGCGATTACTTGCCATACTCGATGTGCTAAATATGCAGCAAAAAAGCAATGTGATGCTCAAAAAAGTATGATTAAGCAAAGCGTTTCTCATCCCTAGGGGCCTAATTATTATTTGTTATTAAGCGTAGTATATTGTTAAGGCGTTCCTTTAATCTGTAAAAAAATGTAGTAAGTGTAAGCTGGCTAAAATCTACTGCACTTTAATTTTATCGATTAATATACTGCTTAGGTAAAACTGCATCATAGGTGTTAATGCGCTTACTTCTGTTCTATTACACGGGCCGCTTAATTTAGTAAGACTCGATAACTTAGAAAGAGTTTTGTACTGGGGTATCTGTATATCTTTTCCAAGCCTTGCTATACGCGCTTCATCAGTATTTTGCTGATGGATAAACGAAGCAATTTCAAGCTCATTAGTAATCTTTTGCTCTTCACTAAAACTATAAACTAATGGCTCACGATGAAAACTTGCACTGTCTATTGATGATTTAGCAAACCATACAACATCACCCGACGCTTTGTGTGTTAGTCGCATGCTAACTTGGGCAAATATTGCAGCGCACTGCTGAGTTGGGTATTGTTGAGCAATTTTTGTATAAATAGGAAATGGGTTTTCAGGTTGCTTTATAGCGTATTTAGTATCGTCAGTGAATGTTAAGTCTAACTGCTGGATAGTAAGTGTGTAGTCGCTATTATTTTTAGTTGTAACTTTTAATTGTTTGTCGTTAAGTGCTTGGCTAATTTGCGATAAAAGCTTATCGGTTACACTTGCTTTGTCGGTAATAATTTTAACTGTTTGGTTTCTTAGTACCTTGTGCGCAGGTAGCTGAACAGACTTAACTTTTGGCGAAGCATGCTCGGTGGTGTACTCAAGTTGATAGGTTTGACTTTTTAATGTTGGCTTTACTGGCATAACTAAAGGTTCGGCCGGTTGCTGAGTAAGAGCACAACCAGTTGATAATAAAATAAAAAGTGATACAACTAAAAAACGCATAAGTACAAAACACTCACTAAAAGCCAAATATTCGTCGTATTGTACGTTAGTCGAAACAAAACTTCATGATATTATCTACGCAGATGTAGTTAAAAAGATAAAAATTGTAAAAAATGAAGTATCTCAACCCTTTATTATATTGCCTATCTGCTTTGTGTTTACTGTTTAGTGCTGTGAGTTTTTCAGCAAAAGCAGACCCTAACTGGGATGCATTTGTAAAAAAGTATGGTCGCTATGCACAAAAAAAATTAAAGAACAAAGGCATACCTGGTGCCGCTCTTTCTATCGTTAATATAAATAATGCGGATTATATTCATACTATGGGTGTTACAAAAATACGTAATGGCCAAAAGGTTAATAAACACACTCGATTTAGACTTGCGTCAGTGTCTAAAACATTTGCAGGTTCCTTATCGGCTAAGCTTGCAAATGAGGGGCTGCTTGAATTAGATAAACCAGTAAGTGACTATTTAAGCGATTTTAAAAATACCGTTTATAAAGACGATTTAAAGGTGTTCCATTTACTTAGTCATTCTAGTGGGTTAGTGCCAAATGCTTACGATAACTTAATTGAATCTCGAATGGATTACCCCGATATCGTACAAAAACTGCTTACAGTAAAGCCTATTTGTAAACCAGGAGAGTGCTACGGCTATCAAAATGTCATGTTTAGTCTCATTGATGATGTGATATTACAAAGCACTCATAAAAATTATGCACAGTGGTTAAGAGAAGCTATTTTCGACCCTTTAAAAATGAGTGATGCAAGCTTAGGTTTTGAAGCTATGGTTGAAGATAAAAACTTTGCATTACCGCACGTCAGAGGGACAAAGCGTTGGTATAGCGCCAAGCTTAAAAAAAACTATTATAAGGTTGGTCCCGCAGCAGGTGTAAACGCCAGCGCTAGCGATATGGCTATTTGGTTAAAAGCACAGCTAGGCTCATACCCAGATGTATTATCTTTAGACGCTCTTGCAAAACAAACTCGCCCTTATACTTATACAAAAAAAGAAAGATATCGCCGAGTATGGAAAAAACACGTAAATAATGCGTATTACGGGTTGGGCTGGCGGGTTTACGATTACGCAAAAGAAACGCTTTATTATCATAGTGGTTGGGTACAGGGCTACAGAAGTGATGTAGTTGTATTCCCTCATTTAAATATTGGTTTTAGCTTAATAGTTAATGCTGAAACCGGGGTGATTAACGAGCTAACTACTGAGTTTATTGACCGAGTGCTTGAATATAAACGAGGTGAAAAAATATGAAATATAAAATTATTTTACTTACGGGTGTAATTTCTTTAGTTACCTTATTTAATAGCTCCTTAGTGTTTGCAGTACCTGATGAAATATATTTATTTCGTCATAGTGAAAAGTTAGCAGGTAAAAACCCAGCGCTTTCTGATGCCGGAAAATTACGTGCTAGTCACTTGGTCACTTTATTCAAAAAATATAAAAAGGTTCACATTTACAGTAGTAATTACAAACGAACACTTCAAAGTGCAAGACCATTGAGTGAGTATTTTAATGAGAAAATTAGTACTTACGATGCAGGAGAGTTACCTGCTTTTAAAAAAGAACTGCTTAAACTTAATGGGGTAGTGGTTGTTATGGGGCACAGCAATACAACATCGCAATTAGCGACGCTGCTTTCGAATAAAAAAGTAACACCGATGAATGAGAGTGAATTTTCACGTTATTTTTTATTAAGTACAAATGCTAATAAAAATACGACGGGATATTCTTTAGTAGAGCACAAAATGATCTTTTGAATTGTATTAGAGCGTGTTGATCTTTGATAGTTGAATTTGCAGCAGTATGTTTGGTTTTAAGGCAAGGCAGAGCTTATGAAGTGTGGTTATTCCACATAAATAGGCGATAACGCAGCATAAATGCCAAACATGCGCTGCCCTTCGGATTCTGCCTAGGGGCGATAAAC